>BDTG01000009.1 GCA_002897695.1 bacterium BMS3Abin14 | reverse complement strand
ATCCGCCCTGTAGGAAAGGCGGGCCGTCTGGGCCTTGATGGGGATGCCCCTCTCCCGCTCGATGTCCATGGAATCGAGAATCTGCTCCGTCATATCCCTTTTGGCCACCGCTCCGGTAATCTCAAGAATCCTGTCGGCCAGAGTGGACTTGCCGTGATCTATGTGGGCTATTATGGAGAAATTTCTGATCTGATCCTGTTTCAATGCTCTTTCCCACCTTTTTTTGGACGCTCGGATCCGTCCTCCTCCGAGAGTACACCCTCTTCCTTGTCTTCCGTGGATCCGGGAATGGGCCTGGAGGCGAACATCCGGAAGGGTCTGCCGGGGTCACCGATCAGGATGCCTACGACGAGAAAGACGACGAAAAGGCCGAAAACCAGGGCGAAAGGCGCTAGAATATAGAACATGGGGTCTTTCATGTCAATTATGATGACCTGTCAATATTTTACCGCCGCGTTGAGTTTCCATCTGTTCCCGCTCCGGTTACGGCTCCGGGTCAGGGCCAGCTCCCAGCAGGCGGCCCCGTATGTCGCCGTCCAGGTATCGTCTGAGACATCTTTGGCGTCCAGGTCGTATTGTGCGGCACCGGACACACTGACTGTCCCAAGGGAAACACGGTAAGACCAGGAGAGTATACCGGGAGACCCGTATGATTCATTGCGCGCAACCCTCAACATCAGGGGGGTCGTATCATAGCCTGCCTCCATGGTCCACCCATGATTTAGCGTAAAATCGGACGGTCCGGCGGGAAGGACAAGCCCGTATTCAGGGTCGCGGTTCCAGGTCCCACCCATAGACCACGGCCCACGGCGCAGGGAAGTTACGCCGAAAGAAACCGACTCCCCCTGCTGAAAGTCCCTCAATACCCCCGCCTGGATGCTCCAGTCAAGAGCACCCGCGGTAATTCGGCTCCGGATATGGCCCGCCACCAAAGAGATCTCCCGGCCGGCGTCAATCCCGTCCCTGCTGCCGGTGACGGCGAATGAGTGTGCGTCCGCCGCACCTCCAAGAAGAGAGATGTCCAGGCGATGAAGCCCCCAGGAAAAGGATCGGGACAAAGCGAGCCTTTCCTCCGCTGTAATGACAGCCATGGAATCGGACGATGACCCCTCAGCCTCAGTCGAATCCGTCCACTTCCCCGAGATACGCCCCCCAAGGCCCCACGGACCATCCCAGCCGGCGGACAGCTGCGGGGTCAGGAGGAGACGTTTGTCACCATCCTCGAATCGGGTTATGTCCACGGACAGACTGGCTGCACCGGCGCCGTACGAAATGGGGCCGATTCCGGCGCCCGCCTCTGCCCTCCTGATGGTGGGCCCGGTTCGCACCGCAGAGCCATCGGGGGCCAGATCCGACAGGCCGGCCCAAAGGGATATTCCACCCTCCGCGAAATCAAGGCTGATGTGCCTGTCTACAGGACCGGGGTTTCGCTCAGGGAAGGTCGTTCCGAAATCGGCGGGGGTGTTGGAATTCCCGGCATCATACCATTTTACCCTCATCCAGAGATCAGGCAGGATGGCCAGGGAATGGCTTCCCGAGATGAAATACCTGCCCTTGTCACCGCCGGTTCCCCTGTCCCCGATGACAAAGCCCGACCACTCGCCGCCCCCGCCATAGGGCAGTAGATATTGGAATTCGCCGTCCAGGCCCGCCCGATCCCGGCTGAAGGTCTCCAACGTCAGGGTCAGGTCAGCCGATGGCCCCAGGGTGGCGAAGAATGGAAAATCTGCTTCCCATCCGCGGGTGTCGGTGAACCCCACCTCGGGCAGGAGGAACCCGGTCTGTCTGGAGGTCTTGACAGGGTATACCAGGTAGGGTGAATAGAAAACAGGAATGCCCGCCAGGCGAAAGACAACATTTCTCGCCGTCAGGTATCCCTCCTTTTTCACACTGATTTTCGAAGCGGTGAGTGACCAGTCCGGACAGTCACCCGGGCAGGAGGTAAAGGTCCCGTTTTTCACCTCGTATTCATCTCCCTGAAGACGCCTGATGTTTTCTCCCTTGATACGATAACCGGTGGGCTCCAGAACGATCTCCCCGCCCCTGATGCTCCCTTCCATGCTGTCAAGATCAAGATCAATGGAATCACCGGTGGATTTACCCCCTTTACGATCCTCGAGTTGAACATGCCCCGAAAGGCTCAGGATGGAGCCGGCTGGATCATATGTCATCCTGTCGGCGTGGGCGGTAATCCCCCTGCCCACGATTGTGACGTTCCCCTCGGCCACCAGCGCCCCGTCGCTCCTGGCTTCCATCGAGTCGGCCCGGACACGGATGGATTCGTCAGCGGCCATGGCAGTAGCAGCGAAGAGGACAGCTGCGCAGAGGATTACAAGCAACTTTCTCACGAAACATTCTCCGTCGGCCGTCCAGACCCGGAGGAGCAAAGCTCAAGAACCCTGGCGGCAAGGACAACCGAACCGGCCACAACCACCATGCCGCCACCTTCGGCGGCCCGATGTTCCGCCTCAGACAGTCCTGCCTCAACGGAGGGACAAACATTACTTCTCGTCCCCGCAGCTTCGAAACAACCCGGCATCTCCTGTACATCCATGGCTCTGGGATGATCGAGGGGCACAAGGAAGACCGGTCCACCCGACTGAGCGATCTCACCGGCCATTCCACGGATATCCTTCTCCCTCAGCGCCGAAATCAGCCATACGGGCGGTTTTGCCTCCTCGGGAAGAGAGTGAACAAGCGCCCGCATCCCGCTGGGATTATGGGCTGAATCAACGACGATCCCGGCCCTGCCGGGCCTGAGAACCAGCTGAAACCTTCCGGGCCAAACGGCCTCCCTGACCCCCTGAAGAACCGCCTTCCGGGAAAAATGGAATCCACATTCCTCCAGTCGCTCGAGGGCTGCAAGGGCACAACCGGCATTATCCTGCTGAAATTCTCCCCCAAGTCCGGAAACGATTCCTTCCAGGCGCCAAGATCGACCCCGGTAGATGAGACCATTCGGGCCTGAACGTATTGAAAAATCCCGGTTAAAAAGAACCACATCGGACCCGCGTGCAGCAGCCTCCCGAAGCACAATCATTTCTGCTTTCTCCGGAAGCCTCCCGGCGACAACGGATCTGCCGGAACGCATGATCTGCGCCTTTTCCCCTGCGATTGCCTCCAAACTGGATCCCAGCCACTCCGTATGATCCAGCGCCACCCCTGTAATGATGGACAGGAGGGGATCCGTAGCGTTTGTGGCGTCCCACCTCCCTCCGAGGCCAACCTCCAGAAGGACGACATCCACCTTCATACGGGCAAAATAAAGCAGCGCCATGGCCGTTGCAAATTCAAAATAGGAAAGTGGGATATTCAACGCCCTGATCTCCTCAACCAGGGCCGGCAGGACGGCGGAAGGCAGGCATTCGGAATCCACGCGGATCCTCTCCTCAAAACTAAAAAGATGGGGAGAGGTAAAAAGGCCGACACGGTATCCAGCGGCGTGAAGGACCGCCCCCATAAAGGTCAGGGTGGACCCTTTTCCGTTGGTACCGCCGATGAGAACATGGGGATACTCAGAAAAGGGGTATCCCAGAACCGCCAGCGCCTCAGCGATCCTTTCCAGCCCCGGCTTTATGCTCATCTCGGTGAGGCCGGAAACATAATCCACGGCCTCTTGAGAGGTCATTGCCCGGTAAAAGCCGCGAGAAGATTGGCAACCGTGGTCTTGATCTCCTTACGGGAAATGATGCAGTCCACCATCCCGTGTTTCAGGAGAAACTCTGATCGCTGGAAGCCATCAGGTAGTTCCTGCCTGATGGTCTGTTCGATCACCCTGGGTCCCGCAAATCCGATAAGTGCCCTGGGCTCCGCGATATTCACGTCTCCCAGCATGGCGAAACTCGCCGTTACGCCGCCGGTGGTAGGATCCGTAAGGATTGAAATATAGGGCAGGCCTTCTCTCCTCAACCTGGCGAGAGCCCCGCTGGACTTGGCCATCTGCATGAGGGACAGGGCGCCTTCCTGCATCCTGGCCCCGCCGGAAGAGGAAACGATGACAAGGCCGCATCGGTCCAGAACGGCCCTCTCAACGGCCCTTGTCACCTTCTCTCCCACAACGGAACCCATGCTGCCCCCCATGAAAAAGAAATCAAAAACGGAAAGGATCGCCTTTTGACCCCCGATGGTACACACACCGGAGACTACAGCATCGGACAGACCGGTCTTCTTTTTGGCTTTTTTGAGACGATCCGTGTATTTCTGTGAATCCTTGAAATGAAGCGGGTCCATGCTCTCCATGGTCGAATCGAACTCCTCAAATGATTCTTGATCCACGAGGAGATCAATCCTCTCCCGAGCGGTGATCCGGAAATGATAATCACACTTGGGACAGACCTTGAGATTACGGTCGATCTCCTTGCTGTAGGAGATCTCCCCACAGTTATTGCACTTTACCCACAGGCCCTCCGGAACGGCCACCTTGCGCCGTTCGGTACGCTCGGGACGTGAGGACCGTTTTTTAAACCAGGAAACCATCCGCTCTCCGGACTACCCGACCTTGGGCAGATTTTTCAGGGATTCGGCAATCTTCTCGGATGGATATTCATAATCCTCGAGCTTGCCGGCAAAATAGGCGTCGTATGCCCCCATGTCGAAGTGACCGTGCCCGCTGAGGTTGAACACGATGACTCCCTCCTTTCCCTCCTCCCTGAAGCGGATCGCTTCGTCAATGGCGGCCCTTATGGCGTGGGCGGATTCGGGCGCGGGGATGAGCCCCTCTGTTCGGGCGAAAATCGCAGCGGCCTCGAAAACAGGGTTCTGCGTATAGGCAACCGCATCGATAATGCCGTCCCTGTGCAGCACGCTGATAAGCGATGACTCCCCATGGTATCTCAGGCCGCCGGCATGAATTCCCGGGGGGATGAAATCATGGCCCAGGGTATACATGGGCATCATGGGCGTCATTTTTGCGGTGTCCCCAAAATCGTAGGCATAGGTGCCCTTGGTGAGTGTGGGGCAGGAGGTCGGCTCCACAGCGAGGAACCGGATCTGTTCTCCAGCCAACTTCTCCGGCAGGAATGGCAAGGTAAAACCACCAAAATTGCTGCCGCCTCCGCAGCACCCGATGAGCACATCGGGCTTCTCGTTCACCTTCTTTAGCTGCGCCTTGACCTCAAGGCCGATAATGGACTGGTGAAGCAGAACATGGTTAAGCACACTTCCAAGGGCATACTTGGTGTCATCCCTGGTGGCCGCGTCCTCCACTGCCTCACTGATGGCAATGCCAAGGCTGCCCATGGACTCCGGGTCCTTCTCGAGGATACTACGGCCCGCGTTGGTTCGATCGCTTGGGCTGGGGATGACCTCTCCCCCCCAGACGTGCATCATTGACCGACGGTAGGGTTTCTGATGGTAGCTCACCTTGACCATGTAAACGGTACACTCGAGGTCAAAGAACCGGCATGCGAGGGAAAGTGCGCTGCCCCATTGGCCGGCGCCGGTCTCAGTGGCCAGCCGTTTGACGCCCTCCTTCTTGTTGTAATAGGCCTGAGGAATGGCGGTGTTGGGCTTGTGGCTTCCAGCGGGGCTGACCCCTTCGTTCTTATAATATATCCTGGCCGGAGTACCCAGCGCCTTTTCCAACCGTGTCGCGCGACAAAGAGGGGAAGGGCGCCAGAGGCCATATATGTCCATCACATCCTCAGGGATCGGTATCCATCTCTCCTGGGAGACCTCCTGTTCGATAAGCCCCATTGGGAATATGGGCGCCAGGTCCTCGGGCCCGATGGGCTGTCCGGTGCCGGGGTTGAGAGGCGGGTCGGGAGGATTGGGAAGATCCGGGACGACGTTGTACCAGGCCTTGGGCATCTCCTTTTCGCTGAGCTGAATTTTTTTGGCGATCATGTTCCTCTCCTTTGCAATCTTGATAGGATCGTAAAAAGTACACTCGCGGCTTTTTGCGAAGTCATCGAGACTAGGTAGCACGTATGGGTTAAAAGTTCAACTTTACGCCCTATTGAAAACCCTTCACCGCCCCCACAAGCGCAGCAACAGCTCTCTCGATATCCAGAGAGGGTTCCGGAATAATTCTCCCCCTCCTGATCAGTTCATGCTGAACCCGAATGTGTGGGGGCATGAACTCCAGGGCAAGGGAGGATTGGGTTCCAAACAGGATTTCATCCGGATAACCACAGGCAACTATCCTCCCTCCATCGAGAACCGAAAGATCACACCCCTGGAGGTTGGATTCAGGAACCCTGTGGGTCGCCATGAGAACGGTTGTGCCGGTACTCTCAACATATTGGGCAGCCCTGGAAATCAGTTCACCGGCTCCAAGAGGATCGAGACCGTCGGTGGGTTCATCCAGGACGACAAGATCGGGTTTCATGGCCAGTATTCCGGCAATAGCCACCCTTCTCAGCTGGCCACCGGAAAGCCTGAAGGGGGATCGTTTGAGAATCCGTGGGGAGAGGCCGGTCCATTCCATTGCCTCCATAACGCGGGCTCTGACCTCATCCTCGCCGACGCCAAGGTTCCTTGGGCCGAACGCAACATCGTCGAACACGGTCTCGGCAAAGACCTGCCGCTCAGGGTTCTGGAAGAGTATGGCGGCACGCGCAGGGATACCTCCCGGGCGGGCGGCCGCTTTTTCCAGGGGAGCCCCCTCCAGCAATACGCGGCCTGAATCGGGTTTCAGCAGGCCATTGGCCATCTGGAGCAATGTGCTCTTGCCTGTGCCATTGGCCCCGCACAGAACCATCATGGAGCCCTTCCGAACCTCAAGGTCCAGGCCCCTGAGGACCTCGACGCCGCCCGGGCCGGAAGATCTGTATCGAAAGCTGACGCCGCAATAACTCAGGCCGTGTCGGTTGTCCCGGCGCTTTTCTCTTCCTTTTGAAAAGCCGGCCGGCGGAAAGGGGGCCAATGGACGATGGTCCAGAAGTTTTTCCAGCATGGGCACCACATTATCCAGGCAGGCGCTCGGCCGCGGAAGTGCAACACCCTCCTGTTCCAACCGCTGGGCCATCCTGACTGCGAACGGCTGCTTCAGCCTTCCAAGCTTTACGGCCTCCAGGTCACGGAACAATTCGTATGGCGCGGACACACGGACCACACGGCCATTAACCAGAAGAGCAATCCGATGGGCCCGTGATGCCTCCTCCATATCGTGGGTGATGAAGATAACGGTGCGGCCATCCTGGGCCAGGCCCTCCAGGACCTTCATCACCGCAGCCGCCCCTTTGGGGTCAAGGTAAGCTGTGGGTTCGTCGAGAATGAGGACATGCGGATCCGGCGCAAGCGCTCCGGCCAGCGCGACCATTTGCTGCTGGCCACAGGACATGCGGTGGGGCATAGCCCGCCGGAACCGCTCAATGCCAAGCATGCCAAGGGTTCGGTCAACCGCGGCCCTGATCCTGAACGGCTCAATGCCCTGTGTTTCCAGCCCGAAGGCAATGTCCTCCTCGACGATTGAGGTGACCAGCTGGTTTTCAGGGTTGGAGAGGAGATAGCCCACCCTGCTATCGGGGAAAGTTCCCTCCACGGCCTGTCCATCGATGACTATTTTTCCGGATTGGGGTTTTATCAACCCTTTTACGGCGCGGGCCAGTGTGCTTTTGCCTGCGGCATTGGGACCGACAACCGCCATCAGTTCGCCCTTCTCCACCTCAAGATCAACGCCGCGCAGGGCGGGAATATCTCCGATGTCGTAGGTATAGCAAAGGTCCTTAATAGACAGATACGGCATATATTGTGATACCCTCACAAACGGTAATTCCAGCCCCTTTTCTCAGGCAGGGGATCTCTTTTTCCAAAAAAAACGAAGAGCAAGGGCCGCCGACCCTTGCTCTGATGCAGATAATCTCTCATGGCCAGAACGGCCCTGGATGCTATTCTTTTTCCTCCTTGGGGACCTCGACCTTCTTTTTGGCTGTCGTCGACGCAGATTTTTTTGGCGCTGCGGCTTTCTTGGGCTTGGCCTTCCCGGTTCCCGGTTTGGCCTTCATGGTCTCGGTCTTGGTTTTCCTGGTCTCGGCCTTGGCCTGTTTGGCGTCAGTCTTGACCTGTTTGGCATCGGCCTTGGCCTGTTTCTTATCGGAGTCCTTGGCTTCCACGGGACGATCAACCAGTTCTACAATAGCCATGGGTGCATTGTCGCCGGATCTGGGCTCAAGTTTGATCACCCGGGTATAGCCGCCATCCCTGTTGCGGTACCTTTCAGCGTAGACGGAAAAGATCCTCTTGACCACCTCGCCGCTTTCGATAAATGCGATTGTCTGCCGGCGGGCATGAAGGGTTCCCCTCTTCCCAAGGGTTATCATTCGTTCAGCTACCCGGCCAACCTCCCTGGCTTTCACCGCAGTCGTAACAATCCGCTCATGCTTCAGCAGGGATGTCACCATATTTCTGAGAAGCGCCTTCCTGTGAGCCGATGTTCTTCCCAGCTTCTTTCCGGATTTTTGATGCCGCATAAAGCTCCCTGCCTTTCCCTGTTACATCAGCATTCAGTTGTTTTCCATCAGTCATCCGTCGGAGGAGGTTCCTCTTCCACCTCCGTAGAAGGTTCCCATCCTTTCACGTCCATTCCAAAGGTCAATCCCATTTCCAGAAGAATTTCCTTGAGTTCGTTGAGCGATTTTCTTCCGAAATTTTTGGTTTTAAGCATCTCCGGCTCAGTTTTCTGGACCAGTTCGCCAATGGTGTCAATGTCTGCGTTCTGCAGACAATTAATGGACCTGACGGAAAGCTCCAGCTCATTGACATGTCTGTTAAGCTTCTCGTGGAGATTTTCCCTCTCCTCCACGTCCTCCTTTTCTGTCTCCGCCTCCACCGCTGAGGTCTCCTCAAAGTTGATAAAGAGGTTCATGTGCTCCTTTATGATCTTTGCAGCGTAGGCCAGAGCGTCCTCAGGAAGCACGCTGCCGTCGGTTGTAATCTCCATGACCAGTTTGTCGAAATTTGTCATCCGCCCCACACGTGCATTTTCAGCATGGTAGTTCACTTTGACCACCGGGGAATGGATGGAATCTATGGCGATGAAATCCACGGGGAGATCCTCATCCTTGTTCCTGTCACCGGTGATAAAACCCTTGTTTAACCTTACGACGACCTCCATCTTCAGATGTGCGCCTTTCTCCAGGGTCGCAACAGGCTTGGTGGGAGTGAGAACTTCAACGTCCTGGTCGGTTATGATGTCACCTGCGGTAATCATTCCCTCCCTGCTGACATCCAGGGAAATGATCTTCTGCTCCTGGGAATGTACCTTGAACCGGAGTTCCTTCAGGTTGAGAATTATCTGGGTCACATCCTCATAGACCCCGGGGATCGTTGAAAACTCGTGCAGGACACCTTCAATACGAAAGGCGGTAACAGCTGCCCCCTGAAGGGAAGAAAGCAAAACCCTCCTCAGAGCGTTGCCCAGCGTGGTGGCATACCCCCGTTCAAAGGGCTCAGTGGAAAAACGACAGAACGTTTCAGACTGTGAATCGTTGTCGAATTCCAATTTTTTTGGGCGGGTCAGACTCTTCCAGTTAGTATCCATTATTGTCATCTTGACTCCTCGCGGATTGCGCTCCCTGATCACATCGTGGAGCGAATCCCATCGGTTTCACCCCAAACCCGGTGGTATTGTCGCCATAAACCAACTGCCGATACATCGGAACTATTTGGAGTAAAGCTCAACGATCAGCTGCTCCTGAACGGGCAGCGCGACATCCTCGCGGGTAGGATAATTTCTATATACCCCTTTGAACGCCTTTACCTCGAGGTCCAGCCAGGCGGGAACGCTCTTTCTCTCAGCGGAGATCATTGCCTCCTTGACCCTTACGGATTCGCGGCTTTTTTCCCTTATCTGAATCTCATCTCCTATCTTGAGGAGATACGACGGGATATCGACTTTCCTGCCGTTGACCATAATATGCCCATGTTTTACGAGCTGCCTGGCGTCGGCACGGGAAGTGGCGAACCCCAGACGGTACACGGCGGTATCCAGACGTCTCTCCAGAAGGACAAGGAGATTCTGGCCGGTCACGCCTTTCTGTCCATCGGCGGTCTTAAAATAATTACGGAACTGAGACTCCATGACCCCGTATATTCTACGGGCCTTCTGTTTTTCCCTGAGCTGAATGCCATAGTCTGATTGCTTCATCCTGCGGGTGCCGTGCATGCCGGGGGGGTAGGGCCTGCGCTCTACCGCACACTTGTCTGAATAACAGCGATCTCCCTTAAGAAAAAGCTTTGTGCCCTCTCTACGGCAGAGTCGGCATACGGATTCACGGTATCGAGCCAATTTCTTCCTCCTTCGTCAGACCCTGCGCCTTTTCGGCGGCCGGCATCCGTTATGAGGGATAGGGGTCACATCCCGAATTAATTTTACCTCAAGCCCTGCGGCCTGGAGGGATCTCAGAGCCGATTCACGGCCGGACCCCGGCCCTTTAACGAGTACGTCAACCTTACGCACACCGTGTTCCATGGCTTTTTTGGCGGCGTCCTCCGCTGCCAGCTGGGCAGCAAAAGGTGTGCTTTTTCTCGATCCCTTGAAACCTTTGCTCCCTGCGGTACTCCAGGCCAGGGTATTCCCGACCGGATCAGTGATGGTAATTATGGTATTGTTGAATGTCGCCTGTATGTGGGCCACGCCGACGGGTACATTTTTCTTGACCCTTTTTGCGGATCCTTTTTTCTTAGGTCTTGCCATTTTTTCCTCCAGCCATCAGATTTACTTCCTTTTTCTTCCACCGATAGAAGGCCTATGCCCTTTCCTGGACCGCGCATTGGTTTTCGTGCGTTGTCCCCTCACCGGCAATCCCCTCCGGTGCCGAAGCCCTTCGTAAGACCCCAGATCCATCTTGCGCTTGATATCGAAGGCCACCTCCCTGCGAAGGTCACCCTCGACCATGTGGGACTTGTCAATAACCTCGCGAAGACGAACGATCTGTCCTTCATCCAGGTCTACCACACGAACATCGGGATCCACTTTGGCGTCCCGCACTATCCGGCCGGCTTTTGAGGGTCCGATCCCATAAATATAGGTCAGGGCAACCTCGACCCTCTTGCTCCTTGGTAAATCCACTCCAGCGATACGCGCCACTGTTTATCCTCCTGAAATCTGAAATCAACCCTGCCGCTGTTTGTGTCTCGGGTTTTCGCAAATCACACGAACAATACCCTTGCGTCGGATAATTTTGCACTTGTCGCACATCCTCTTGACAGACGGTCTGACCTTCATCTTGCTACCCTCTCAAATCTTCGTTTGGCGCGCCCTTCTGTGGGCGCGTTACTTGGCCCTGTAGGTGATCCTTCCCCTGGTCAGATCATAGGGGGAAAGCTCCACCGTCACCTTGTCCCCGGGCAGGATTCTTATGTAATGCATGCGCATTTTCCCAGAAATATGGGCAAGCACCTGGTGGCCGTTTTCCAACTCAACACGAAACATCGCATTGGGCAGTGGTTCCACCACCGTTCCCTCTACCTCTATGGCCTCTTCTTTCGCCATATTCCCTCGCTCTCCCTCAGTCCGATCCGGCCAGAGTCAGTATCCTGGGCCCGTTGGTCGTAATTGCAATGGTGTGCTCATAGTGTGCAGAAAGGCTCCCGTCCGCCGTTACCGCAGTCCACCCGTCCTCAAGAACACGCACCTCATCCCCGCCTGCATTTACCATGGGCTCAATGGCAATGGTCATCCCCTCCTTGAGGCGGACACCCCACCCGGGATCCCCAAAATTGGGCACCTGGGGTTCCTCGTGCAGGCTTCGGCCAATGCCGTGCCCCACAAAAACCTTAACCACCGAGTATCCTTTGCCCTCAACATGCTGCTGGACCGCATGGGATACGTCTCCAATGCGATTGCCGACCAGCGCAGCGTCAATACCCTTGTATAGTGCCTCCTCTGTAACCTTCATGAGACGCCTTGCCTCATCCCCGGGTTTGCCCACGGGAAGGGTTACCGCAGCGTCGGAGAAAAAACCCTTGAACAAGGCCCCAAAATCCAGCCCGACGATGTCACCCTCTTCCAACCGCCGTTTTCCGGAAGGAATCCCGTGGACCACCTCATCATTCACAGAGACACAGACGCTGCTCGGATAGCCGCGATAGCCCTTGAAGGCGGCTATGACCCCCATGGATTTTGACAGCCGGTCGGCTTCCGCCTCTATCCGGGAAGTGGCGATCCCGGGCCTCACCACCAGCCTCATTTTTTCTAAAATACTACCGACAATAGCGCCACCCTGGTACATGGCGGAAATATCGGCGGGACTTTTTCTGTATATCATCAAACCAGTCCGAGGTTATGGAACCGGAGTCGTCCAGAACATGGGGCTATCAAGAACAGCTCTGGGACTCGCCGGCCAAGGCCTGTTCAATCCGGGTGAAAATCTCCTCGATGCCGCCGGTGCCCTTAATGGGCCTCAGGCATCCTTTTTCGCTGTAAAACGATATCAGGGGAGAGGTTTGATCGTGGTAAACCTTCAACCGCTGCCTGATGGTCTCCTCTTTATCGTCATCCCTTTGATAAAGTGCACCGCCGCAGGCATCACAGGTATCCGCATTTTTGGGCGGGTTAAAGACCATATGGAAGCTTTCTCCGCATTCCTTGCACATCCTTCGGCCAGTCAGGCGTGCGACCAGATCCTGATCCTCGACCTCTATGCTGACGACGTGATCAATGGCGCGGCCCATTCGCGCGAGTATTGCGCCAAGGGCCTCTGCCTGGGGGATGGTGCGCGGAAACCCGTCAAGGATAAAACCCTTGAATGCGTCATCCTCCTTCAATCTTTCCGCGATGATGCCTATCACAACCCGGTCAGGCACAAGCTCGCCCTTGTCCATAAAGGACTTTGCCTCAACACCGAGGGCGGTCCCCTCACGAACGGCGGACCTCAAGATATCACCGGTTGAGACCTGTGGAATTTTCCATTTTTCAACTATGAATTTCGCCTGGGTGCCCTTCCCTGCGCCGGGAGGCCCCAAGAGAATTATGTCCATTTTATCTCCTTCCCCTTACTTTGCCCTTTTTTAGAAATCCGTCGTAATGCCTCGTGACCAGATGGGTCTCAATCTGGGTCACTGTGTCCAGGGCAACGCCAACCACGATCAGAAGCCCGGTCCCTCCAAAATAGAACGGGACGTTAAAGAGACGGTAGAGGATGGAGGGGAGGACACAGACAAGGGAGAGATAGATGGCGCCTCCAAACGTAATCCTGGACAGAACCCTGTCAATATACTCCGCCGTTTTCCTTCCTGGCCTGATCCCGGGAATGTACCCGCCATATTTTTTCAGATTATCGGCAACATCCACGGGATTGAACTGGATCGCGGTGTAAAAATAGCAGAAGAAAACGATCAATCCCACATAAAGGGAAGTATACAGGGCTTTCCCGGGGGAAAATGCCTGGGCGAGCGCATCCATGTAGGGGTTTTTAATGAAACCGGCTATGGTGGCTGGAAACATCAGGATAGAGGACGCGAAGATAGGCGGAATAACCCCTGACGTGTTGACCTTGAGCGGAAGATGGGTACTCTGCCCCCCGTACATCTTTCTACCTACAACCCGTTTGGCATATTGGACAGGCACCTTTCGCTGTCCACGTTCCATAAAGATAATAAAAGCCACGACGGCGATCATAAGGATCAGGATGAAAATCATGACAAATGCGGAGATTTCACCTGTTTTCATCAAGGAGAGCGATCGTCCGATGGCAGTAGGCATCCTGGCGACAATACCGGCAAAGATGATGAGAGAGATCCCGTTTCCGATCCCCCTCTCGGTGATCTGTTCCCCAATCCACATGATAAAAGCGGTTCCGGCAGTGAGGCTGATCACGGTCATAATCCTGAAGCTCCACCCCGGGTCGGGAACAACGGGCGCCCCGCCGGGTGAGGTCATCTGCCCCAGACCAATGGAGATGCCAAAGCTCTGAAAAGCCGCCAGCCCCACGGTGCCGTAACGGGTATACCGGGTAATCTTTCGGCGGCCCGCCTCTCCTTCCTTGGAAAGTTTCTCAAGGTAGGGGATGACAACAGTCAGGAGCTGAATAATGATGCTGGCGCTGATGTAAGGCATTATTCCAAGGGCAAAAACCGTCATTCGCAGGAGAGCGCCCCCGGAAAACATGTCAAAGAACCCCAGGAGGGTTCCCTGCGCCTGCTTGAAGAATTCCGCAAGCGCCGGGCCATCAATGCCCGGTGTGGGGATATGGGTTCCCACACGATAGACGGCAAGCATTACGAGGGTGAAGATGATCCGGCGCTTTAACTCCGGTATTTTGAATATATTCTGAAAGCTTTGCAGCAACTCATCGCCCCCTAGATGATCTCTGTCTTGCCGCCTGCCCTGACAACTTTGTCGGCTGCGGAAACACTGAACCTGTGGGCCCTTATGGTCACCGGACGATCCAGTTCTCCCACAGCCAGGATCTTGATCGGCATCCCCTTCCTCGCAAGCCGGAAGCGAACCATCAGATCAGGATCCACAACATCAACATCCGTAATACGGGAAAGATCCTTGAGATTTACAACAGAGTACTCGGTGCGAAAAGGATTGGTGAATCCACGTTTGGGAAGCCGGCGCTGCAGGGGCATCTGACCGCCCTCAAAGCCGGCCTTCACGCCGCCACCGGACCGTGAGCCCTGCCCTTTGGTCCCTCTGCCGCAGGTCTTGCCGGACCCCGAGCCGATACCGCGGCCCACACGCCGGCTTTTCTTAATCGCACCCCTGGCAGGTTTTAATTGATCGAGCATCTATTCATCCTCCACTTCATGGGCACGAACCAGATGGGAAACCTTGTTCACCATACCCCTGATCCGGGGGTTGTCATCGTGTCTGACAGTTTGGCTGAGCTTTCGCAACCCCAGACTCCGCACAACCCGGGCCTGTTTTTCAGGCTTGCCGATGGTGCTGCGCACCAGTGTTACGTCAATTTTTCCCATTTTTCTCTCCCAGCCTAGCCGTGAAGGATCTCGCTGACTTTTTTACCTCGAACGTTGGCGATCTCCTCGGCGCTTCTCAGGCTCAAAAGCCCCTGCATGGTGGCCATGAGAACATTGTTCGGATTGTTCGACCCAATGCATTTGGTGAGAATATCATTGACACCCAGGGACTCCATGAGGGCACGCACCGGACCACCGGCGATAATGCCGGTTCCGGCAGAAGCCGGCTTGAGGAAAACCTTCGCCGCTCCCCATCGTCCCATAATCTCATGGGGAATCGTGGTCCCGTTCAAAGGGATTTTGTAAAGGCTTTTCTTGCCGTTTTCGATACCCTTGCGGATGGCCTCCGGAACCTCATTGGCCTTGCCGGAACCAACTCCAGCGGTCCCCTTGCCGTCACCGACCACTACGAGAGCGCTGAAACGGAACCGCCTGCCGCCCTTGACAACCTTGGCGACACGATTGATAAACACCACCTTATCTATCATCTCGGTGTCGTCGATACGGTGCTCTCTCAATGGCTGTTTTAAGGATCTCTTCATTTTCGCTTCTACCGTCCTTCCCGGGCGTACTGAATCGCCATCGTCACAGGCCTAGAATTTCAGACCACCCTCCCTGACAGCATCAGCCAGCGCTTTTACACGGCCATGGTACTGAAAACCGCCCCTGTCAAAGATAAGCGTGTTGATCTTTTTATCCGATGCGCGCCTGGCAAGGAGTTTTCCCACCCCTCGTGCTGCATCCTCATTGCCACCGGATTTTGTGGTTCCCTTCAACTCCCTGTCCATGGTTGAAGCGCTGGCCAGAACCGTTCCCATTTCGTCGTTGACGAGTTGAGCGTAAATATGGCGGGAACTTCGAAAGACAGAGAGCCTGGGCCTTGTGGCTGTTCCGCTGATCTTGCCGCGGATTCTGCGACGCCTCCTCAGACGGGCCATTTTCTTCTTTTCTGTTTTATTCAACCTCAATTTCCTCCACCAGTAAGCTCTGGCCTCACCTGCAAACCGAAGCCGGCACGGCAGCCAACGGCTTCATGGTAAATTATTACGTAATGCCGGCCTTTCCAGCCTTACGTCGAATCCGCTCGTTGACATACCGGATCCCCTTCCCCTTGTAGGGTTCCGGGGGACGGACGGCCCGAATGTCGGCTGCAATCTGGCCGACTTTTTCCTTATCGATCCCTCTGATGGTAATCCTGTTATTCCTGTCAACCTCGATCTTGATCCCATCGGGAATCGGGAAAACCACCGGGTTGGAGAATCCGACCATGAGCTCAAGTGCTGCACCCTTGATCGTTGCCCGATATCCAACACCTTCCATATCAAGGGCCTTTTCGTAACCTTTCGAAACACCCTGAACAATGTTGTCGATGAGGGTTCTGGCAAGCCCCTGCATGGCCGAGGTTTCCTTGGGCCTTGAAGGCGGCAGAACCCGAATTTCCTCTTTATCTATTTCCACGTCAACACCCAAGGGCAGATCCCTGCCAAGTTGACCCAGGGCGCCCTTTGCAGTGAAGCGCCGCCCCTCCATTCCGACTTCAACCCCATCAGGTATCCCAACAGGCTGTTTTCCGATTCTCGACATTATTTTTCCCCGCAATTACCGTTGATTACCTGGCAAAATCCCGAAAGATATCCACACCATCCCGAACCAGGGCCGGGCAGCCTACCAGACGTAGCAAAGGACCTCGCCGCCAACGTTTTCCTTCCTGGACTGGGCATCGCTCATCACACCCCTCGAAGTTGATAGTATAGCCACGCCAAGCCCGTTCAGAACACGGGGGATCTCTTTGGCCCCGACATAAACCCGCCCGCCAGGTTTGCTGATTCTCTGAATCCGGATGATTGCGGGTGTCTCGCCCTCCGAATATTTAAGGGTAACCCTCAGGACCCCCTGTTTATCATCACTGAGAACACGGTAGCTTTTTATGTACCCCTCATCCTGGAGAATCCGTGCTATATCCTCTTTCAGGGACGAAGATGGGATGTCGACCTTCTCCTTGCCCGCCATCAGGGCGTTTCGGATTCGGGTCAGCATGTCGGCGACAGGGTCGGTCATTGACATGACAATATTCCTCCTACCAGCTGGCCTTGACCACGCCGGGGATTTCACCGGCGAGGGCACGGGCACGAAAACAGATCCTGCACATAGCAAACTTTCGCAGGTATCCCCTTGACCTGCCGCAGAGGGGGCAACGATTATATCCCCTCACCGCGAACTTCGGCTTGCGCATGGCCTTGTTAATCAGGGCTTTCTTCGCCATTTCTCCTCCAGTTATGCTTGGGTCGCGAAAAGTCCGCCTGTCCGCGTGCAAGACACAGGCAGGTACGGAGCTTATTGCGAAATCATCAATTCTATTTTCTGAAAGGAACACCAAAAAGCCTCAGCAGCTCTTTGGCCTCCTCATCCGTATCGGCAGTGGTGACAATAGTCACGTTCATTCCCCTGATCTCCTCGACATCGTCGTAATTGATCTCGGGAAAAATGAGCTGCTCGCGCACACCGAGGGTGTAATTACCCCGGCCATCGAATGCCCTGTTGGAGGTCCCCTTGAAATCCCTGACCCGAGGAAGCGCGATATTCAGGAGTCTGTAGAAAAAATCATACATTCGCTCCCTGCGCAGGGTAACCCTGCACCCGATTGGATTGCCCTCCCTGAGCTTGAAGTTTGCTATGGACTTCCTGGCACGTGTCAGGACCGGCCTCTGACCTGAAATCCGGCCCAGCTCTTTCATGGCGACGTCCAGAATCTTGGCATTCTCAAGCGCACCCCCAAGGCCCATGTTGAGAACGATTTTTTCCATTCGCGGGACCTGCATGACGTTGCTGTAACTGAACGTCTTCATCATGGACGGGACTATCTCTTCCCGGAATTTCTTCTGCAGCGTATCCATCAACTGACACTCCTCTTAACCCGAATGCATCGGAAAAAAACATCAATCAAACGACTCTCCACACCCGGCGCATAGTCTTGCCGTGGTGCCGTCATCCAGTTTCCGCCGACGTACCCTTACTCCCTTGCCGCATTTATCGCAATAGAGCATGACGTTGGAAACATGAATGGTTCCTTCTTTCTCGATGATTCCCCCCTGCTTCTGGGAGCCGGCAGGACGAGTATGCTTCTTGATGAAGTTGGCCTTCTCAACAACCACGCGATTCTTGTCGCGATCAACCTTGAGGACCTTCCCCTTTTTGCCTTTTTCCTTCCCAGCGGTGATGACTACAAAATCGTTTTTTTTAACACCTGTTGCCGGCATTCGGATCTCCCTTAAAGGACCTCTGGAGCCAGGGAAACGATCTTCATGAAGTTCTTTCCCCTCAATTCCCGACCAATGGGACCAAAGATTCTGGTCCCAACGGGCTCCTGCTGATCATTGATAATCACAGCTGCGTTGTTGTCGAAACGGATGTAGGAACCATCTGGCCTTCGAATCTCTTTCCTGGTTCTGACGATAACAGCCTTGTGAACCTCACCTTTTTTTACCTTGGACTCGGGAGTGGCCTCCTTCACCGAGACGACAATTACATCTCCTATAGTGGCCGACTTCCTTTTGGACCCTCCGAGTATTCTAAAACAGAGCACCTTCTTGGCCCCGCTGTTGTCGGCTACATGTAGGACTGTCTCTACCTTGATCATCTCAAATACCTTCTTTCCAGGGTCCTGAAGAATCCATCAGTGACTTTTTATCCGACGTAAAGCGAAAAATGTCATTTTAACTTTCTTCATGAACCAGATTTTTCCGGGCCCATCGGGACCTTTTCGAGGACATCGAGAAGTCGCCATCTTTTGTCCCTGCTCAGGGGGCGGGTCTCCACAATCCTGACCGTATCGCCAACGTTAAGGCTGTTCTCCTCGTCATGGACCTTGTACTTGACACGCCGGCTGACAAATTTCGGATACACCTTGTGCGCAACCCTCCTGTGGGACTGCACAACCGCCGTCTTATCCATCCTGTTTCCGACAACGGTGCCAGTGATTATTTTACTGTTCCGGGTAGTATTCGTCTCTGACATCATTCTTTCCCCTCACCTGAGGCGGACTTTTCCCCCAGTAAAGTTTTGACTCTGGCAAGATCTTTTCTGATCAGCGGAAGGCGCATGGGATTTTCCAGCTGGTTCGTGGCGAGCTGAAAACGAAGGTTGAAAAGTTCGCTGGAAATATTCCGCTCCTTCTCAAGGAGCTCGTCAACGGTCATGTCTCTCATATCCCTGGCCTTCATCAGTTTTCCTCCCTCACCAGGATCCGTGTTTTTATGGAAAGTTTGTGGGAAGCCAATCTCATGGCCTCACGGGCCACATCGGCAGTCACCCCTTCCAGCTCATACAGGACACGTCCCGGCTTGACCACTGCGACCCAGGCCTCCGGCGCGCCCTTGCCTTTACCCATACGGGTCTCAGCGGGCTTTTTTGTGATAGGCTTGTCGGGAAAGACCCGGATCCAGACCTTGCCGCCCCTCTTCACGTGTCTCGTGATGGCGATACGTGCCGCTTCTATCTGGCGGGCGGTGACCCATCCCGGCTCAAGCGCCTGCAACCCAAAATCACCGAAGCTAAGTATGTTGCCTCTCCTGGCCGCACCTCTCATCCGGCCACGTTGCTGTTTTCTGAACTTAACCTTTTTTGGCATCAACATGACACAATCTCCATCCGGAACCGGATATTAAAAAACGAATCTCCTAGGCGGCCGGTTCAGATCCGCCGGCCTTTTCGGGCAGGACTTCCCCCTTGAAAATCCAAACCTTGACGCCGATGATGCCGTAGGTGGTATTTGCCTCGGCAAACCCGTAATCAATATCGGCACGCAGGGTCTGTAGAGGGACCCGTCCCTCTCTGTACCACTCCCTGCGCGACATTTCAGCGCCATTCAAGCGACCGGAACACATGACCTTGATACCCTCAGCTCCAAAGCGCAGGGCTGAGGCAACGCTCCTTTTCAGGGCACGTCGAAAGGCAACACGCCGGAGCAGCTGGCTGGCGATGTTTTCGGCGACGAGCTGCGCCTCCACCTCCGGTTTGCGAACCTCTATGATATTGATGAAGATATCCTTATCGGTCATCTTTTTGATCTCACGCCGAAGTGCCTCAACCTCCGCTCCCTTCTTGCCGATAATGATCCCCGGTCGGGCGGAGTGGATGTTTATCCTGGCACGCTTGGCCGTCCTTTCAATTATAATTTTGGAGATGCCTGCGTGGAAGAGCCGCTTTTTGATAAAATCACGGATCCGAATATCCTCATGGAGCAGCTTCGCATAATCCTTTTCGGCGTACCATCGGGAATCCCAATCCTGAATAATCCCAAGCCGGAACCCTTTGGGATGTACTTTCTGACCCAAATCCTGCCTCCTTACTTCTCGCCAAGCACAACCGTTATATGGCTGGTTCTCTTGCGGATGACCGTTGCACGACCCATGGCCCGCGGCATAAACCTTTTCATGGTCGGACCTTCATCAACAAAGGCCGTCTTGATGAAAAGCCGTTCCACATCCATGCCCTTGGTGTTCTCGGCATTTGCAACCGCGGAACGCACTACCTTGGCCAGCACGGGGGATGCGCTCTTCTTCACGAGCGACAAAACGCTCAATGCCTCCGAAACGTCCTTTCCCCGCACCATATCCATGATGCGCCGGAGTTTTCGCGGGGCAACCCGCACGTACTTCGCTTTTGCATGTGCTTCCATGAACTCTCCCTCGCCTCAGACCCTCTTTGGGATCCAAAAACTAAATGAAGCGCGCTACTTTTTGCCTCTTCTGTCCGACTTGGAGGTATGGCCCTTGTAGGTACGGGTGGGGGAAAATTCTCCCAGCCTGTGCCCAACCATGTTCTCGGAAACGAACACCGGGACGAACTTTCTGCCGTTGTGGACAGCGAAGGTAAATCCGACCATGTCGGGAATGATCATCGATCTTCTGGACCACGTCTTGATGACTTTCCTGTCACCGCTCTCGACCATGACGGTGAGCTTCTTCATCAGGTGGTCATCCACAAACGGCCCTTTTTTGATGGACCTGCCCAATTTAATCCTCCCGTTCTAGGACCGCCGCTTTACGATATAGCGGTCGGAGTTCTTGTTCTTGCGGGTCTTGTATCCCTTCGTGGGGACGCCCCAGGGCGTGCAGGGATGCCGGCCGCCGGAGCTCTTTCCCTCTCCTCCCCCCATGGGGTGGTCAACCGGGTTCATGGCAACTCCCCTCACGTTGGGCCGTTTGCCACGCCAGCGGTTACGCCCGGCTTTGCCTATGGAAATGATCTCGTGCTGAGGGTTGGAAACCTCGCCAAGGGTGGCCATGCACTCGCGGCGTATCAGCCGGATCTCCCCCGACGGCAGCCGGAGGTGGACGTATTTACCCTCCTTGGCCATCAACTGGGCAAATCCTCCAGCGCTTCGAACTATCTGGCCGCCCTTCTCTTCCTTGATTTCGATATTATGAAGGTGGGTGCCCAGCGGGATATTTTTCAGCTTCATTGCGTTCCCGGGCTGAACATCAGTCTTTTCACCTGACTGAACAACGTCACCAACATTCAGCCCCTGCGGGGCAATGATGTATCTTTTCTCGCCGTCAGAGTAGACCAGAAGAGCGATATATGCGGACCTGTTTGGATCATATTCAATGGACCGCACCCTGGCCGGAATATCATGTTTATTCCTCTTGAAGTCGATGATCCGGTAGCGCCTCTTGTGCCCGCCGCCCCTGTGGCTGGCCGTGACGCGGCCCAGATTATTGCGGCCCCCTGTTTTTCGTAATGGGGCGAGCAGGCTCTTCTCGGGCTTACTTGCAGTAACTTCTGCAAAATCTGAGATGGTCTGAAAACGCCTTCCGGGCGATGTAGGCTTGAGTTTTCGAATACCCATTATCTATCTCCCATTCCTCTATCTATCTCCCATTCCCCGTTTTTCCCTAGACGCCCTCGAAGAACTCGATAACGCTGCCCTCCTTGAGGGTAACCACCGCCTTTTTCCAGCTGCGCCTTTTGCCCATGTTGCGGCCTAGCCTTTTAACCTTGCCCTTGACGTTCAGAATATTCACGGCCTCCACTGAAACCTTGAATGCCTCCTCAACAGCGCCCTTGATCTCCAGCTTGTTGGCATCCCTGGCAACTTCAAACACAACCCTGTTTTCCTTTTCCTTCATGGCGGTGTTCTTTTCCGTGAGAAGCGGTCGGAGGATTATCTTCGTATACAGCTTCATCTGGCCAGCGCTCCTTCCAGGGCGCCAAGGGCGCCCATGGTTACAATCAGCTTTTCAAATGCCAGAATATCGTAGGTATTGATTCGATCTACGGTGACAACTTTAACCCACGACAGGTTCGAGGAAGCCCTGAAAAGCTCCTCCTGGATCTCCTCGACAACAAGCAATGCGCTGACCACATCCATGCGGTCCATGAATTCAACCAGTTCGCTGGTCTTAGGCGCTTCAAGCGCCACCCTGTCAAGGACCACAAGCGTTCCGGATCCGGCCCGGTGGGCAAGCGCGTTCCTGACGGCTTTTCTGCTCATTTTCTTGTTGGTCGATTTCGAAAAATCCCGGGGAGTCGGACCGAACACCACGCCCCCACCCTTCATCTGGGGAGCGCGGATAGTTCCCTGCCGCGCACGTCCTGTTCCCTTCTGTCGAAAAGGCTTGCGACCCCCGCCCCTGACATCCGACCGGGTTTTAGTGGAGGATGTTCCCCTCCGGGCGCCGGCAAGCGCCGATACGACGGCCTGATGAATGAGCGCCCCGTTCGGATCCTCATCCCACCACGGGGCAAGGTCTACCTTCCCGACCACTTCCTTCTTTACATTATAGACGTCCACCTGAGGCATGGTCATCCCCTATCTACGAAAGTTTGATCTCAACATCCACGCCGGCCGAAAGGTCAAGCTTCATGAGCGCATCCACTGTCTGGGGTGTGGGTTCCACGATATCGAGCATGCGCTTGTGGACGCGGATCTCGAACTGTTCCCTTGACTTCTTGTCGATGAAGGGAGAACGCAGCACGGTGTAGATGCTCCTCATGGTGGGGAGAGGGATGGGGCCACAGACTCTGGCTCCGGTACGCTTGGCGGTCTCGACGATCTCGCCAACCGAGGCGTCAAGGATCCTGTGATCGTAGGCCTTGAGTTTGATCCGTATTTTCTGCTGCTCCATCACCAGTTACTCCCTCTGATTTTCCTCCGGCCGCCGCTTGCGACAAGGAAGAAAAATATTATTCAATAATTTCGCTGACCACTCCGGCGCCCACGGTGCGGCCGCCCTCGCGTATGGCAAAGCGAAGCTCCTTTTCCATGGCTATGGGGGTGATCAACTCCACATCCACCGAGACATTGTCTCCG
>BDTG01000008.1 GCA_002897695.1 bacterium BMS3Abin14 | reverse complement strand
AGGGCGTCATATGCGTAAATGGTGAAATAAGCGGAGACGAAGGAGAGGTCCGAGCCTCGGAGGATCTTCTCTTTGAGAAATTCACCTATCGATCCTCTATGGTGGTTGTCCCGGATGCCGGATGCTCCAGGGCCGGGAGGGGCTATGCGCTGCTTCACCTCATCCATACTTTTCTCCCCATCGTTTACCGGAAATGGCCGAATAAATCATTTATCATTAATGAAAAATCGGTGTTGGAATGATTTTGTCGTCGGATGAAAAGGAAATGCCAGGATGCCGGCGGCAAGAAGGTCCCCCCAGAAAACAGCGTCATATTACTGCAAATGGAGATTGGTGGCAAGAGTTTGATTTTAAAGGAGATTTTGGAATGGTTGTTGATTGGAAGGGGGGAGTGCAGGACCGCTTCAAGCATTGGTGCCAGACCCAGGCAGGGAACGAGAGGCTTGGAGGATTGGTGCCAGACCCCGGCATGGAAGGCATAATGGCAGGAGTGGAGTCGCAAGATGAGGGCCACACACCCTCCCGAGTGGTGATCTTGACGTGAAACAATCTTTGGCACCCGTGGCTGGAAAGCAGAGGATCCTCAGCCGGCCTTTCCTTGAAAACCATAATTCATGTTCCGGCATCAGAGATTTCTTTAAGCTCCTTTATCAAACCGTTCATGCCGACAAAGCGGACTTTCAATCCGTCTATCTCCCGGGCAAAAGGTCTATCAACATCGGCGGATACAACCAGATTCGTTCCTTCAGGGTAGCGTCGGCGAAAGATTCTCAGATTGCCGGGAGAGAACTCGTCCGCCAATAGTTGATTTTCCTTGTCTGCATGTTGCCCTGTATTTCGTTGAGAACGTAATGTTCCCAAAGGCGCCCCCGGTCTTCAGGCCTCAGATCTCTCCACCCTTTGAAAAAACAGGTAAAACCGGTGTCAAATCCGTAGGCTTTCGGCGCGGACACGATCTCCACGGCTTTCCTCGAGGAAAAAGGGAGGCAGTCCCCCGAAAAAAAACCGATGGTCAAGATTCGGGGATTCGAAATCTCCAAGATCAGCCTCGATCATGGGAGTCAGCCAGAGTTCTGCTTTCCTGCCGGTCAGAGTGTCGCTGAACCTGGCGGATGCCCCCAATGTGGAGGAACCGGTCGCGAGAACCCCGGTTTCCGGATAATAGTCCGCGGCGATCTTGAGCAGTTGAGACGGATTGTTCAAACGGTGGATCTCGTCCAGGACGATGCGTTTGCCCCGCCATCCCCTTCATCCCTGTTAAATCGTGCCTTTAGATGCAATGAGGTACGCATTATTTGTGATGAACCGTGTTTTTTAAAACCTTTCTTTAAAAACCCTGTGGGGTGACCTCCAAATCACGCCATCGGCGTGACTGTGATGAATTAGCTTTTACTCCCCGGGATTGCCGCGTCCTCTTCGACAAGCTCAGGGTCCTCGCAATGACAGCAAAATAATAAAGGTGCGCGCTTTAGCCGGATGAACCAACTCTTGAGAAAGGATAGCACGAAACCCCCGTACGGAAAATCCTCGTTGAACTCCTCCTGCCCCTCCTCTATGATGAGACCATTCACATTTATCCTGGAGGAACAGCCCCATGGATGTCTCTGCCATAGTTCTCGCCGTTGCCGGCTTCGCTGCCGGCGCCATACTGGCCTGGCTGGTCGTCAGGACGAAGATCGTTCGTCTGGAAACCACTATCAAGCTCGAGAGGGAGGCGGCCGCGGAAAACCTCAGGGTTGTCGAAACCGCCAGGGAGACCCTGAGCGACACCTTCAAGGCGCTTTCCTCCGACGTCCTGCAGAGCAGCGGCAAAACCTTCCTTGAGATGGCCAAACTTGAACTTGAAAAGCTCCAGTCCCAGGCCAGGGGGGACATGGAGAAGAGGCAGCAGGCCGTGGAGAATCTTGTACTGCCGATCAAACAGTCCCTGGAAAAGGTCGATTCAAAGATCCACGATCTTGAAAAAGTACGCCAGGAGGCCTACGGTGAACTGAAAGAACAGGTCAGACAGATGTCCAGCACACAGGAGAATCTCAGGCTGGAGACCGGAAACCTTGTCAAGGCCCTTCGTTCGCCTGTCGTCCGGGGCCAGTGGGGGGAGATGCAGCTCAAACGGGTTGTGGAACTGGCCGGGATGCTGGATCACTGCGATTTCGTCGAACAGGAGTCGGTGAATACCGAGGACGGAAGGCTGCGCCCCGACCTCATTGTCAGGCTTCCGGGGGACAAAAAAATTGTGGTAGATGCCAAATCACCACTTGAGGCCTACATGGACGCTCAGGAAACACAGGATGACGGAGAGAGGGATACCCAGCTTAAAAGGCATGCCCGGCACATCAGGGACCACATGAAAAAACTCGCCGAAAAAGGTTACTGGGAACAGTTTGACCAGTCGCCCGAGTTTGTGGTCATGTTCATACCCGGTGAGAACTTTTTTTCCGCTGCGTTAGAGAAGGACCCCAGTCTCATTGAGGCAGGGGTGGAACAGCGGGTCATCCTGGCTACCCCGACTACCCTCATTGCCCTTCTCAAGGCGGTCGCTTACGGGTGGCAGCAGGAAAAGGTGGCGGAAAGCGCCCAGTCCATCTGGAATCTGGGCCGGGAACTCTACGAACGGCTGAGGGTCCTCGCTGACCACTTCGCAGGGGTGGGCAAGGGGTTAGACAAGGCGGTGGACTCCTACAACAGGGCAGTGTCCTCCATGGAGAGTCGTGTCCTTGTCTCGGCCAGGAGATTCAACGAGATGAGTTCCGGAAGCATGAAGGAGATCATCCCCCTTGAACCCGTGGAAAAACTGTCCAGGGACCTTCAGGCTCCCGAGCTGACAGATGATCAGGAGTAGGACTGAAGACAGGATGTCACGGAGGTTTTCCCGTGGACTTTCTGCTATCCTCCACCTACCGCGCCTATCATGGAACCGATAGATCCTACCTTGTATCCCCTGTCCTTGAGCTGATCGAGCAGTTCACCAATCCTGGGATAGAAAGGATCGGTCTTTCGCTCCGACCCCAAATGGAACAGGAGTATTCCACCGCCGAGCCCGGAATTGGTCCCCTGATCGAAGGACAGGATCTTGTGCACGATCTGTTTGGAACTCAGGTAGAGTGCGGAACTTTTGTCGGTTACCCAGTCCAGGCCATCAAGGCTTTGGTGCGTCTTTGAATCGTAGGTCCATGAGACGTGTCGGTACCCGGCTTCCCAGGCCCAGCGCCTTATAGCCGCGTTCTGTTCCCCGTAGGGCGCGCGCCAGAGGTGTTCCATCTTCCTGCCGGTAATCTTTTCGTATATAACCTCGTTTTTTTCCAGTTCAGCGATGAGAAACTTCCGGGTGACGCCCGGAAGCGTATCCTGACGATAGTTGGATGCGTACGTGGTCAGGTGCGGATGGTTATAGGTGTGATTTCCCACTTCATGCCCCTCGGACGCGATCCGGCGGACAATAGCGGGATATCGTTTGATGAACTCACCGGTCAGGAAAAATGTGGCTTTCAGCCCCCTGGCTTTAAGGGCGTCGAGGATGCGAACAGCCGCGTTTCCCTGCCCGCCTCCGTCGAATGTTATGGCGACCTTCCTCGACAGAGGATCGCCCCTGGTCAAATCATTCGTGGGGAGTAAAATCTTTGCCGTCTTTTTTGCCGGGGTGGGGGGCAAAGGCGCTGCTGCGAGGGACCCGGCCGGGGCCTCACCGGGAGGAGAGGGAAGGACAGGGGATGAATAAACGGGTGGTGACCGCATGAGATCGCCTATCTCTCTGGTGGTGTGGAGCAGTGCGGCCGTCTGGACAAGGATAAGGAGCAAAACGCCGAGATAGACGAGCCTGAATATACCGCTGCCCGTCACCTTTTCCAGTACCCTGTTCACCCTTCTCAGCCGCAGACTTACCCTGAGGTACCTGCGTTTGATGAGCACCGACTTTTCGGACAGCCAATAAAGAGCCTGACAGCGGAAGGAGCAGAAGATGTGCCCGCTTGCCCGACGCTGGCACGCGGGGCAAATGGAAGAAAGACATTGATAGCAGCGCCGTCGTGCGTTCCTGCCGGGGTGGTTGACGCAGTGAATCTTTTTCTCTTCCATACCGGGATGAATAGCAGAACGGGCCTGATGGAGCAAGGAGGCAATCTTCTGCCGGCAGGTGTCCTTGAAATGCCGGGGGAAAGGCAGTAGAGTAAAATCCGGCGCTGCTGGCCGGACGTTTAGCCCCTGAACCCGAGATTGGAACCTGACTATGTCCTTTCCATGGCGTGCCCTCAATATCGATCTTTCCACAGGCCGAATCCGCAGTAGTGAGGTCCCTGAAAGCCGGGCCCGGCTTTTTCTGGGCGGCAGGGGGCTCGGCGCCCGTATTCTGGGGGATCTGACAGCTCCCGAGATGGAACCTCTGTGTCCGGATACACCCCTTATTGTCGCCACTGGCCCGTTAACGGGGGCAGGGGTCCCTTCCGGCGATCGTTTCAGCCTGAGCACCCTTTCTCCCCTCACCGGCACTGTCCTGGATACCAATTCGGGAGGCCGGCTGGGCCGTTCCCTGAAAAGGGCCGGCTGGGATCTCCTCATTATCCGCGGATCAGCCCAAAACCCTTCCATCCTCAGAGTGGACAGTGACGGGGCCAAGCTGCTGCCGGCCGGGGAACTGTGGGGCCAGGGGGTCTCGAAGGTCCTGGGAGAACTGGAGGGCGCCTACGGAAAAGGCTGCGGGTTTGCGGTCATAGGGCCTGCCGGGGAACGGGTTGTACGCTACGCATCGATCATGACGGAGCGGATGAGGGCCATGGGCAGGGGAGGGGCAGGGGCCGTCATGGGAAGCAAGAACCTCAAGGCTATCGTGGCTATGGGGAACGGCGAGGTCCCCGTCCATGATCGGGGCCGGCTTAAAACTGTCCTCGAGGAATCCAACAGATGGCTTCGTGCCCACCCGGTCACCTCGAAGGCGCTGCCGGCATTGGGCACGCCCATGATGGTGAACATCTGCACCCGTGCGGGCATCTTTCCCATGGCCAACTTCCGGAGAGTGGCGGTGGGGGAATCGAAAGCCTATTCGGGAGAAAAGCTGGCCAGGGAATTCACCGTTGGGCGCAGCGGGTGCACGGGGTGCTACATACGATGCGGCCGAATCACCGAGGTGGACGGCGTGAAGGGCGAGGGCCCGGAATATGAAAGCCTCTGGGCATTGGGCCCGAACCTCGACATCTGCGATCTGAAAACCATCATCCGGGCCTCTCACCTGTGCAACGAGCTTGGCCTTGACACCATTTCCACCGGCGGGACCCTCTCGTGCGCCATGGAACTGGGCAGCCTCGGTATCAGAAGATCATCCCTGACCTTCGGTGACCCCGAGTCCGTTCTGAAGGCGATCGGCCTTATCGCGGCCAGGGAAGGCGAAGGCGACGAGTTGGCCGAGGGATCCCGTATCCTTTCCAGAAAAGCCGGGGCCGAGGAATACTCCATGCAGGTCAAGGGGTTGGAACTCCCGGGTTACGATCCCCGAGGTGTGCAGGGTCAGGGGCTGGCATACGCGACATCCAGCCGTGGGGGCTGTCACCTCAGAGGGGGATACCTCATCGCCAGAGAGATACTCGGCATCCCCAAGAAGATTTCCGGGAGGGAGGTCCTGGGTAAAGGCGGGCATGTCGCGAGAGCACAGGATTTCGGGGCGGTAGCCGATTCCCTTTCCTCATGCCGATTCGCAACCTTCGCTCTGGCCCAGGAATACTGGTCCAGGATGGTGTCCGCCGTCACCGGATGGGAGATATCCGGGGAGGATCTGATGCTGGCAGGGGAGAGAATAATCAATCTGGAACGAATATTGAATGTAGAAAGGGGGGTTGGGCCGGAACTGGATAGCCTCCCCCGTCGCTTTCTCTCCGAACCGCTTAAGGAGGGCGCCTGCGCCGGTGAGGTGGTCAGGCTCGATGAGATGCTGGATGAATACTATGCCCGTAGAGGATGGACCGACGGGATCCCGGACCGGGAGAAGATAGAGGAGTTGGGGCTGGCATGAGGATGGAAGGCGAATCCTGGGACAGGCTGGCAGCGGAATTTGCCCGCATCGGACGGTTCCTGTTACAGAGTGGGCTTAATAACTCCCACAGCGGCAATCTCAGCGTTCGAATCGGTGACCAACTGGTGATCACTCGCCGTGGGTCAATGTTGGGGGAACTTTGCCCTTCCGACCTTGTCCCGGTCGGCCTCAAGCAGGATGACAGCGGAATTGCCATCGCCTCCACGGAGGTCAATGTCCACCGGGCAATCTATCGTTCCACCTCGGCGCTGGCTATTGTCCATTCCCATCCGCGCTCCGCCACGGCCCTTTCTCTGGGGAGGGACAATATAGTCCCCGTGGATGTGGAGGGCCGGTACTATTTCAAAAGGATCCCGGTTTTTCAGGCTGAACGCGCCATCGGTTCCGGGGAAATGGAGGAGGGCCTGCCCCCTCTCCTGAAAGATTTTCCCATCGTTATGGTCAGGGGGCACGGGGCCTTCGCGACTGGCGGAACTCTTGAGGAGGGGCTTCAGATCTCCCACTCGCTGGAATGGTCCTGCGATATTCTCCTTCGATGCATGGCCATGGGGCTGTCGCCCGAGGGGATCATAGGTGATGACGGGCATGGGGATTGGTAAAATGCGTATAGATGTTTATAAGGGCGACCAGTACCTTGGGGGATACCATGTCGGCAGCAGTTCCCAGCTGCGAATTGGCCGTGGCAGGAAAAATCAGATTATTCTTCCTCATCAGACTGTGAGCCGTCACCACGCCAATCTGGTTCGTCAGGGCGCCCGCTACACCCTGATGGACCGGAGCAGCAACGGAACCTGGATTGAAGGGGAGAGGATCGAAAAGGCCATTCTCTCCCGCGGTGATGAGTTTACCATAGGTCCGTACCAACTCCGCCTGACCCAGGAGGAATCCGAGTGGGATAAGGAAACCGAGATCAGGGGGGGATCTTCATCTGGGGATGAATCCATGTTCGAGGGGATGGTGGGAAGGTCCGAAGCCATGACTCGCCTGTTTGAGATGATCGACAGGATCTCCTCATCCGGAGGAACCGCGCTGATCATGGGCGAAACGGGATGCGGCAAAGAACTTGTGGCCAGGGCGCTCCACAACCGGGGCGGGCGTTCATCGGGTCCGTTCGTTGCCATCAACTGCGGGGCAATTTCGCGGGACCTTGTGGAAAGTGAGCTGTTCGGCCATGAGAAGGGGGCGTTTACCGGGGCTTCTTCGGCCAGGAAGGGGGCCTTTGAGCAGGCGCATGGCGGCACCCTTTTCCTCGACGAGATCGGCGAACTGTCCCTCAGCCTCCAGCCGAAGCTCCTCAGGGTCCTTGAGTCAGGCGAGATCAGGAGAGTGGGTTCCCAGGGCAGTACCAGCGTGGATGTTCGGGTGGTGGCTGCTACCCACCGACATCTGAAAAAGGGTGTGGAACAGGGGACTTTTCGCGCCGATCTTCTCTACCGGCTTTTCGTCCTCCCTCTTTCGGTGCCCTCACTGCGGCAGAGAAAAGATGACATACCTGTTCTGGCGCAGTATTTCTTGATGGGACGGTCCGCAATACTTCCCGATGCCATGGAAAGGCTTGAGGGACACACCTGGCCTGGAAATGTAAGGGAGCTGAAAAACGTTCTTGAGCGTGCCTGCATACTGAAAGGTGGAGGGGCCATAGACAGGGAGGACCTTATCTTCATGGATGACGGGGATGATCCCATGACGGGCTACGAGGAGGATGAGGAGACCCCTCATACCCTGGAGGAACTGGAAAGGATGTACTACACCCGTGCCATGGAAAGGTCGGAAGGGAACATCAGGGCGGCCGCCAAGTGGCTGGGAATACCTAAATCAACCTTTTTTGACCGGGTGAAAAAATACGGCATCTCCCAGGACGGAAAGGACGAGGATGCGGATGCGGACTGACGTAGATTTTCTGTCAAAACAGTATCAGGTCAGATCCAGAACAGGAAGGATGGCTTCCCTGGAATCCAGAGCGAGGGCCTTGTGGTATTCCTCGAGGGGAAACGTGTGTGTAATAAGCCCGGACAACTGTTTTCCATAAAGGTCGCTTAGCTCGGTCAGGTGTTTTACCGAAGAGTTGAATGCGTCCCTTCCCGCCTTCAGACTGCCCATCAGCATCTGGTTGCCCTCTATCATTCTGCTGAAAAGAGCGGTGCCGTTTATCTCCAGGTTGGCCCCTTCAGTGACATTTTCCGGTATGCCCATAAGGACCATGATGGCGTTAAAACCCATGAACGGCAGGGTGCGCATGATGTAGGCCGGATCCCCGGTGGTCTCGAAAATATGGTTGAAATGATATCCCGCCTTCCCCAATCTTTCCAATGGGACCCGGGCTGTATTGATGAACTCAACATCCAGGGGGTCGAATACAGCGGATCTGGAGTCGTCCGATTCCCTGCGCCCGAATACTGTTATCCGGTAGTTGTAAAGGGAAAGAAGAAAAGCGGTCATTATCCCCACCGGGCCCATACCGGTCACTAATGTGCGGGGTGGGAAAGAATCGTCATTGTGGAAGCAGTAATAGTTGTACCGCTCAAGGATCTGAACCGCCTCCCCGTGGGCTTTTTCGGCCACGCTCAAGGGCGTAAGCAGCAGGGCCAGGTTCTCCAGATCATCGGGCAAATTAATGAGATAACGGCTCTTAAGGACAATAAACTCCCTGGCGAAGCCGTGCGCTCTCAGAAGCCCCGAATCCATGTATTTATCAGGATGGGGACACAGGTCGCTTCTTGCGTCAATGCATTTGTCACAGTCGCGGCGAATTGTCGGAACGACAAGGTCCCCTGCGACAAGGTTCTTTACCAGGGATCCTGCTTCCACCACCCTGCCCATGGCGATGTGCCCGGGTATCAGGTATGTTGACCCTTCAGGAGGGACGGTTCCCGGGTTTTCCATGATGAGGCGGTCCCTGCGCGTAAATGCGACCCGCGTAATGCGGACGAGAACCTCGTCGGCTTCCATCGCCGGCATGGGAATGTCCCTGATGGCGAACTCCCCCGTGGAGGGGGTCACTGTAAGGGCTCTCATGGTATGTCGGGTGTGCTGGATCATCCTGGGAATTATAGCAGATCATGGGGGTTGGGCAATGTACTTACGGAAAGAATATTGCCATTTTAGACCATATTCAATATTATCGCCGCGTTGTCCGTGAAATAAATTATACTGCCGGAGGAGTTTTTGACTTTGAAACCGCATCGCGGCCCTGCTATCCTGTTATTCCTGATTTTTCTCGGGTTCTCACTGTTTTTTCATCTCCCGGATGCCCGGTCACTGGATGCCGTCCTGACTCCGCCGCCTGGAACTTACCACAAGGCTGTCTCGGTCAGATTCGTGTTGCCTGCCGGGGCAAGCGCCCATTTCACACTGGATGGTACTGAACCTTCTTTAAACTCCCCTGCGTTCAGTTCCCCCGTCGACATCGAAGAAAATACGGTTATCCGGTATATTACTGTGGACGTGTCGGGGATCATTGGCGCCGTGAAGGAGGCCTTTTATCGAATAGATCTGCCGGAATCCAGCCCTGACCGTCTGTTGACCGTCGCAACTCCAGGGGGAGGGCATTTTTCAGGAGGCATCCGGGTCAAGCTGGAAGGCAGTGTCGGAGCTGCCGTCTATTACACCATGGATGGTTCGGACCCGGATACCGGCAGCCCTGTGTTTACCTCGCCTGTCCTTCTGACCAGTGATACTATTTTAAAATTTTTCTCCATGGGAAGAGATGGGACAAGAGAACCCGTAAGATCGGAGCGTTACAGTTTCAGCCTGAGCGACAGGATTGTGGATATGACCCCGCCGGAACCAACCGTTACACCCTCTCCAGAGGAGTATAAAACCGGTGATCTTGTCCATCTCAAGGCAGATGAGAAATGCGAGTTGTACTATACCCTTGACGGATCGAATCCCACTGAAAAATCAATTAAATATAAAAAACCTTTCCCCCTCAGGGGCAATACTGTCCTCAGTTTTTTTGCCGTTGACCGGGCCCACAATCGCAGCGGGACCCATGTGGCAACGTATGTGGTTGATACCGAGCCCGGGCTTGACTCACACACCTATAACGTTCCCCTGGTCCTGGATCACAATACTGTTTTGAAATATTTTTCAGTGGATCGGATGGACAACAGAGAGAAGGTTAAAACGGCGGAGTACACCTTCGACTCAACACCTCCGAAGACCACTGTGACGCCCCCCGGGGGCGAATACAGACCGCCCGTATCCGTTACACTTGGAACCGAAGAGGGAGCGGTCATCCATTACACCCTTGATGGGAGCGCCCCGGATACCGATAGCCCTGTCTATTCCAATGCTTTGACATTCAAGATCCCCACCATTTTGAAGTTCTTCGCCGTGGACAGACTCGGCAATAAGGAGGCTGTCCAGACCCATCGATATCTATTTATCAATGGAGTCTGGCGGAAGTACGCACGCGGGGTGTTCCTGCTGCCCAGCGTGACGGACGGGCACACGCTCTGGATGGGTTCCGAAACGGGTCTGGTCGTCTACACCATCGGATCGGGTTCGCGGAAGTTTGTCGGACAGCGGGAGGGTCTTTCCGGCGGTAAAATCAACGATATGGTTTTAGATGAGAAAGACGACCTGTGGATAGCCACCGAGGCGGGCATAACGGTCAGGAAGAGGGCTGGCGAATCTTTCAATGTTGGAACAAAACAGGGACTGCCGTCCAGAGAGGTCATCAGCCTGGGTGTGGACATCGACAATTCCATCTGGGCCGGGACAAAAAACGGGGTGGCTCACATCAAGGGGGATGTCGTTCTGGAGGTCCTCAAAAAAAAGGACGGGCTACTGGACGATACCGTCCTGGCCATTGCTGTGGATGCCCTCGGGAACAAGTGGTTCGGCACCAGAAAAGGTCTTTCAATGTTCACTGGGTCAAAGTGGCGTAACTTTACCAGAGAAAGCGGTCTGGCAAAAAACGAGGTTCGAACCGTTGCCCTGGATTCCCTCTGGAACGTATGGTGCGGCACACCGGATGGTATCTCGGTGTTCGATGGCGCCAACTGGAGAACCTACAGGCGGAAGGATGGGCTGCCGAGCAACGTCATTATCCTCATTGCCCCCGATATCGATGGTGAGGTGTGGGTTGCGACCCGGGGCGGAGTGGCCCGATTTACGGGGGGGCGCTGGGTGAGGGAGGAATCGCCTTAGCAACCCGGCAGCTGTAAGGCGCTGGAACGCGGGGTTTATATCCCATTGATCCTTTAACAAACACAAGACATCCAGGGCAAAATAATATAACATTTTCCCGATGATAAAGGATCTCAGGGTCCACGGAGTGGCTGGACCGGACAAGGAATTCTATGCGACGCTGAGTGGATTTGGACTCGGGAACCATTATTTTCACGAGGTAATTGATGAGGACGGCGTTCTCCGACACCGCTTTTTTTGCGGCGGCAATGAGTATATTGTCGGTCCCGACGGTGTTTCCCACACCGGTAATGGGGGCAGTTTCTGCCCATATATGTTCGGGGTAGATGAGCCGGTTGAGGATCTTGTCAAGCCGGACGTTGTCAACCGCCTTGTTCTTTTCGGGGCACGACACGATCCGGTTCCCGGTATCCGGTTAACAAGGAATACATCGGGAAGTGAATCGTTCAAGGATGTCTTCCTCCGTGGGCACACTGTCTACAACTATTACTTCTCCATACAATTTTTAACCCGCATATCTCTCAAAAAACAACAGGAGAAAATCCTCAGGGTTCTCGGGAAATCCCTCAAAAGGTTTCCCCTCGAGCTGGACGGCGACGACTCTAAAATCGCGGAGGAACTGAATGCTCAATGGTCTGAACTGGGAGCGGCCTTTTTTCTTCTGAAACTGGTGAATCGGTCCCATCGCGAATTTTACGTCAAGTTTCGTGAACTCTATTCACGCTCACACGTCCTTGGGGAGGAGGAACAGATCATCCTGCAGAATCTGGCGGAGCGACTGGAGATTGATCCCTATTCCCGGGAGCGTATCAAGATCGACATAATGTTTAGGGACAACGAGAACAGACGGGTCATTGATGAGTACAGATCCGTTCTTGCTGAGATATGGAGGGGGGACGAAATCCGTTTCGATCAGAGTGCCAAGATATCCCGATTGAGGACATTGGCGCTACGAAAGGGAATCCCGGATAACTTCCTGAATGCGCTGGATGAAAAGCTCCTCGGCAACAAAAGAATCGTGGCAACCGAGGTTCCCGAATACCTCGTTGAGGCAAGGGGTGTGCTGGAAACCATCCTGCTCCAGACCCGGCGCATAGGCGCTCGCCTGGAAAGGGTGGACCTCATCCGTCTGCTGAAGACAAAGCTTTCCGCTCTGGAGAATCGCGATTCCGTATTCGACAGAATATTAATCGAGGTGGGCAAGGAGTGCGATGAATTCAGCACCAGGACCGAGGACCCGGCTATCCTCGAGGAGTTCGGGAATATTATAACCTACTTCGACAGGTTTGATACCGTATATAATGTGGTCAATCGAATGGCTTTTCATGAGGAGGAGAAGCTATCACTGGAACGGGCGAGGAGCCTTCTGGCCAATCGCAGGATTTTTGAGGAAATACAGGATGGCCTCTTTCATGAGCTGTTCCTGGACCCTATTCTGAAAAATCCCTATCTTCCCGGCACCGGCAGGAAAAAGATCCAGGCCCTTTCATCAGGGCTTAAAAAAATTGCCACGGGCGATCTTGCGCTGCAGGATCTGGTAATCTCACTGGGGACCCTCACGAGGGATGAGAAGGAATACCGTATTGTTAAAGCTGCCATGGACCGGTGGCTGAAGAAATTCGGGCGTTCACTCCGGGGTGAGGACGAAGAGAATGCTTTCGTCGGGGATGTTAAAAAAATGTTGACATCCAAAGGCTTTGTCAGGTCTGGGATGCCGGATGCCTTTCTGCGAAAAGCCCTTGATGACCTGAAAATGGAACGTGTTTACGTCAGCAAGGTTCTTCCCGGGGCGGTCAAGGAGAAGAACCCCTGGATCCGTGAGGAGTTTATCCGATCCAGCGGCCTGGACCTCATCAGGGTTGAGGAACTCGAGAGAGAGTTCCAGGCTCAATACAGGTTGGAAGATGAGGCCATGGATCGAATCAGGGAAAGAGATAAATGAGGAGAAAATTATGCTGATGGCTGGTGTTGATGTAGGTTTCGGTTTCACAAAAGCATCGGATGGGGAATCATCCGTCCTCTTTAAATCGATCATTGGTGAGACTCAACCACGCACCCTTGACGATGAGTTTTTCAATGGATCCTCCCACTCCGGGGGGCATATTACCCTGGATGGAAAGTCCTATTTTGTCGGGGAATTGGCGGAATCCGAATCGAGGGTGCGTCAGTTTACTCTGGATCAGGCGCAGATGGTTGCAAATCAGTTCCGCTTGCTGGCGCTTGCCGGCCTGGCCCAGATTGCTCCCAGCCGTGTCCCCCTGAATGTGGTAACGGGCCTGCCTGTGGGATACTTTATGGAGTTTAAGGAAAAGATTTCCCAAACGCTTTTGGGGGAACACGACCTGATCGTCCATGACGGGGGTGAAAGCAAGGAAATATCGCTGGCCATTAACCGGGTCAGGGTAATTCCACAGCCATACGGAAGCCTGGTAGACTACCTTTTTCGTGAGGACGGCACCATGCTCCGGGGAGACGCCGCACGCCAGAAAATCGGAATAATCGACATAGGTTTCAAGACCACTGATTTTACCGTCTGCAAGGGGCTCAGACATTCGGAGAGAGGAAGCAGAACAACCGACACGGGGATGGCCAAGGCTTTCCAGTTTATCGGAGAATCCCTGCGGGAGATGAGCGGTGTTAACGTGGAGATCTATCGTCTATACGATACCGTCAGGGAGGGCAGCATCAAGGTCCGGGGGGCAGAATACGACATCGCCAAGGTCAAGGAGGATGTTTTCTCCAGGTTGGCTGCGGCGATTGTTAACGACATGGAAAGAATATGGGTAGATGATTGGGATCTGGACCTGGTTCTTCTGGCCGGCGGCGGTGGTGATGCCCTCTTTGAGTTCATCAAGCCAATGGTCCGTGGGGAGATCGCCCTTCTTCAGACGAGGGATGATCCTCGAATGACCAATGTATCAGGGTATGTAAAATACGCCCGATATTTTTTCGATGGCAGTAACCAGGCGTCCGGGTCCGAAAAATGAGAGGCAAGGTTTTTCTGTTCCTGGCCATTATTCTTGCGGTCGTGGCTGTCGCCGTCCGATTTTTTCCGTTTGACAAAACCCCGCCGACTGTTTCCATCCATCCTGCCCCGGGGACCTACAACAAGGCTGTCTCAGTGGTTTTTACCACCGAGGAGGGGGCCGTCGTGTTCTATTCCATCGGTGATCAGGCGCTTATGCCCTACCTCGTTCCCGTCATCTTGCGGGACGACGCAAAGATACGATATTTTGCCAGGGATCATGCGGGAAACGGTTCGGAAATACAGACCTCGGGTTTTCACGTGCGTCTGGATACGGAGCCTCCCGTTACGATGGCCCGTCCAAAGGGGGGAAAGTACAACCATCCCATATCCGTTCGCCTGACCAGCGAAAAGGATGCCGTCACCCGATTCACCGTTGACGGAAGCGTCCCCGGTGACGACTCGCCCGTCTACAGTAAACCCATCACAATAAAGAGGGATGCCTCAATTAAATTCTTTTCCATGGACAAGGCGGAAAACAGGGAGGGGGTCAGGACGGAGGTCTACCATGTCCTTGTCGACAATACCAGGCCTGTGACCATCGCCGATCCGTCCGGCGGACTGTTCAACAGTCCCGTAACCGTTTCGCTCATTGGTGAAAAGGGCGCCAGGATTCATTACACCCTCGATGGAGGCCGGCCTACCTCGAGGTCCCGCTCCTATTTGAAACCCATCACCTTCCAGCGCAGTGGGGTCCTGCGTTTTTTTGCCGTTGATGGGGCGGGGAACAGGGAGACTGTCCGCGAGGAGCGATATGTGATCGACACCAAACCTCCCGTGGTTAAGGTGAAACCCCATCCGGGGACCTATGGAGCCGCGATTAACGTTACCCTGTCATCAAATGAGAAGGGGGCGATCCGGTACGAGACCGGTGAACGTGAACCTGGTCCCTCGTCACCGATCTACCATGGCGCCATAATGCTGACCCGTTCCATGGTCCTGAAATATTTTGCGGTGGACGAGGCCGGCAACCGGGGTAAGATAGCCTCGGCCGCGTTTGTTATCGATACCACTCCTCCCACTGTGACGCCTCGCCCGAAAGGCGGCAACTATTCCGGAAGAATTCGGGTCAAACTGGAAACCTCCGAGCCGGCGGATATTTTCTATACACTCGACGGAAGTCCGGTGACACGGCAGTCATTGAAATATCGTGGCCCCATCAACGTAGCCGGAAATGCCATTTTATCGTACTTCGCCGTGGATAAGGTCGGCAACCGGAGTGATGCTGCCAGTCAGCGCTACGTGCTGGACCGTACCCCGCCGGTCACCTCCGTCGACCCCGGTGGGGGTGTGTTTGCAGGGCCTATCCGCGTCGTATTAAAGACCGAGGATAATGCCGTCATTCGCTACACCACCGACACAAGCACTCCGAGCGAGGCCTCGCCGGAATATGAAAACCCTGTGCCGGTGACCCGGGATACTGTTCTGAAGTTTTTCGCAACTGACGAATCCGGAAACAGAGAGGTCGTTAAATCCGTAAAATACACCTTTGATCATACGCCCCCGTCAACCACCGTGGATCCGCCGGCTGGAATTTACAGCAGGCCCGTGAGCGTGTCCCTTAAATCCGAGAAGGGCGGCAGGATATTCGTCAGAACGGGAGCGCAAGGGAAGTTTTCCATTTACGGTGGGCCTTTCGTGCTGAGCAAAAGCGGAAAAATATTCTTTTACTCCGAGGATGAGACCGGGAACAGGGAACAGATCCAGATGGCTGAATATATCATCGATTCCGAGCCTCCCAACACCATCGCCTACCCAGCGCCGGGTCAATACAATCCCCCCATCACTCTGGAGCTCAAGAGTGAGAAGAACGCGGTTATCCGTTATACCCTGGATGGTGCGGAACCCACCGACAGATCCCCCAAATATACCGTTCCCCTGGTTCTGCGTGACAAGGCCACAGTAAGGTTTTTCGCCGTGGACCGGGCGGGGAACCACGAAAAAGTCAGGACCGCAAGCTACACAGTTGTGAGTGGCCTGTGGAGGGATAACACTAACGGAGTGTTTATCTTCCCCAGCGTACTGGACGGGAAATTCCTGTGGGTTGGAGGCCAGGAGGGGCTTTTCAGGGTAAACATCATAAACAAGAGGAGAAAGAACTTCACCATAAGGGACGGACTTATCAGCAATTCCGTCCGGGCCATCGCGGTTGACCGGCTGGGCTTCAAATGGATCGGAACCGACAAAGGTGTATCCCAGTTCGATGGCCTGAAGAATTGGGTGACCTTCGATTACGGCGATGGTCTTCCGAGCAACTTTATCAACTGTATCGTTGTGGATCAGAAAAGGAATCTCTGGTTTGGCACCGACAAGGGGCTAGCCCGTTTTGACGGCAATTCCTTCAAAGTTTACACATCCAGGGATGGCCTTCCGGACAACAATGTGAACGCGCTGGCCATTGATGCCAACGGAGTTTTCTGGATCGGGACCGACAAGGGGTTAGCCAGTTTTCACGACAAGGTGATCAGGGTCTTTACCCATGTAGACGGTCTTCCTTCCGACAGGGTGACAGCCGTCGCCGTTGACGGGCGCTGGAACGTCTGGATCGGAACCGGGGACAGCGGAATTGCACGGTACGATGGAAAAAAATGGGTTATTTTCGGCCCGGACCAGGGGTTTTTCGGACGCTCTGTTCCCGTAATCGCTGTGGATCTGTCGGATAACAAATGGTTCCATACGGACAAGGGAGTTTTTAAATTCGACGGGAATCGTTTCTCCGTGGTCAAAATGCCGGTGTACCGGTGACGATGTCATGGCAATGCAGAACACGATGAGAGAGGATGAAGCAGGATGAAGATAAATTGCGGCAGCTGCCAGACCCAATATCGGGTGACCGATGAAAAGATACCTGCCGGTGGGGCGAAGTTGATCTGTCCCAAGTGTGGTCATGATATACTGATCCCGTCCAGACAAGGGGGCGGCGGCTCTTCCGTCAACCGTATGGGCTCTCCTCCTGTGGATTACAGCCAGACCATGTCCTATGATTTTCAGGAGATTGATCAGAGCAAAAGCGCGGTGAAGGATCTTTTGCGGGAGGCTTCCCTCGAAAAACCTCATCTCAAAGAGGGGAAGAGATATTTTCTGGCGGCCCTGCCCGGCGGTGACGTTTATCCTGTTGACAAACCTGTGGTTACGCTGGGCAGGAGCGCGGCTGATGCTGATATTGCAATTAACGATTCCGAGGTTTCCCGGAACCACTGTCAGGTCAAGATCTTCGATGAACATCTGTTTCTCGTAGACCTGGAGAGCACAAACGGAACTTTCGTGGGCGGAAAGAAGGTCCTCACAGCCCGGCTGAATCTTGGTGATACATTTACCATCGGAAACACAACGCTCGCCGTAAATGCGAAGGAATAATATCTGTGGGGCTTGATAAGAGCATCGTGCCGGGGATGAAAGCCCGGGCGAAAAGCGTCCTTTCCACAGAAGGTGTGCCCTTTCTGTTTTCTCTGCGTTTCAAGGTGGCCCTTTCCTTCTCGCTTCTCCTGCTCCTTCTGTCCGGAGTTATCGCTGTTTCCCTTGTGCGTTACGAGTGGATTTTTCTTTCAGTTGAGAGCCAGAAGAGGGCCAAATCACTTGCGGAAAACCTTGCGGTAAACGCTACAGACCCTCTTCTGGCATCGGACGACCTTCGTCTTGGGCCGATAACCGAGTCCACACTTCTCAACGAGGATGTTCGTTATGCCTATCTGGTGAACCATCAGGGAAGGATTGTTTACCACTCCACTCCGGGTAAAACAGACAGTATTATCGATCTTGACCATGTTCCCCCGCCCGCCGCCGGCATTATTCAGTTTGTCGCGCCAATAGTGGCCGAGGATGTCACGATAGGCAAGGCAGTCGTTGGCCTGGGAGCAGACTATATCTACAGTGCGATGAAGGAGACCCTCGTGGGGCTGCTGTTACCCCTGTTTGCGGTAACCGTCCTGGGGATTGTTGCAATTTTTTTCCTGGCCGGAGTTCAGGCCAGGAAGATTGAGAGGCTTGCCAAGGCGGTGCGTGCAGTAGGATTCGGGGATTTTCTCGTGCATGTCGATGCGCGGGGAAGGGACGAAGTGGGAAGGCTGACCAGGCATTTTAACGAAATGGTCAGACAGATTCAGGAGGCCAGAGGCGAAACAGAGAAGAACTTTCGGGAGACGATCAGCTCTCTGGCGGCTGCGGTTGAGGCCAAAGATGCCTATACGAGAGGGCATTGCGAAAGGGTGGCCAGGATCTCCCACGCTATCGCAGAGCGGATGGGGATGAGCAGTGCGGACCAGAAGGACCTCGATATGGCGGCCATTCTTCATGATATCGGGAAGATAGGGGTGGATGGGAACATCATAGGCAAGGCAGGTCCCCTGAAGGATGGCGAACTGTTTAACATGAAACGCCATCCCGAAATCGGTGCGCGTATATTAAGTCCCATGTCTTCCATGAAGCGAGCGGGATTCTATATCAGATACCATCATGAACATTTCGATGGGACCGGATATCCGGATGGTTTAAAAGGCAATGACATCCCTCTGCCATCCCGGATCATCAATCTGGTTGATGCATTCGATGCCATGACTTCGGATCGGTCCTACCGATCGGCCCTGGGTCACGAGGAAGCAGTCGGCAGGCTGAAATCGGACTCCGGCGCTCAGTTTGATCCGTCGGTCGTGGATGTGTTCCTCAGCCTGGAGCAGGAAGGTGTGATCGGGGAGATATGTACCGAGGTCAAGGAAAAAACAGATTAGGTAAATTATGCTCTGTTGTGGTTCTTCCGCTGGTTATGGCCGGCTGCGCTCATCTGGAGGCATGGACCGACAGGACGACCCGGTGCGGCAGAGTAGACAGACTGTTCAAATCCGGAGAATATCAGGCGGCAGTAGAAGCGGCCCGGCAGCTCAAGGAAGAGTTTCAGCTCTGTTCCGAGGATGTCCAGGCCGCACAGAAGCGCTCCAGGGCCACACTCGACCGTGCAGATTCTCTCGTACGCAGGGCCTTTACGGAGAAGAACAGGGGGGATCTTGGCGCCGCCAGGGACAGCATGAGAGAGGCATTGAAGATCTACCCACGTTACTACTGGGTCAAAAAACTGTTGTTGGGTGTGGAACGATCCATTGAAGTGCGTGTGGAGGGACTTGAAGAAGAGGCGCAGTATCTTGAGGAGCGGGGAGATCTCGCGGGAGCCAGAAAACGGTTGGAGGCTATTTCATCCCTGATGCCGGGAAGGCCGGGAACAGTGGAGAATATGGCCGCCCTTCGGAAGGCCGAAAAAGACCAGGAAATTCGCCTGGAAGCGGGGAAAAAGCTGGCTTTGGCCAGAAAATATTTCGAGGAGGGGCGTCTCTTCGATGCCGAAAAAACCTTACAAAAATATCAGGTGGCCACGGTATTGCCCATGCCCGCCCAACGCCTGTTGATGGAGATCAGGACCCTCAGAGAGTCCAGGGTACGGGAGGCCTTCAAGATGGCCGTCCGGGCTGAGGAGCAGGGAAACCTGAACGATGCCTACTATTATCTGGGGCTGACCGTGGGCGATAGCCCCATGGAAAAGAGGAGGCTGGACGATGTTGTGGAATTCGCCAGGCTGCTTGGTCTGAAGTTCTACGCCAAGGGACGGTTTACGCAGGCCCGGGAGGTCTGGAACCTGGCTCTGGCGCAGGATCCGAACAACAGAAAACTGAAGGGTTACCTCGATGAGGTCCGAAAACGCCTGGACAGCATTAAAAAAATTCAGGAAGAAAGCGATGACAAACATGGAAAATAATCTTGAAGAGCTTGTCCGCAAGGCCAGGGAAACCCTCTCTTGCTACGGCCGTGACTACAGCATCGGGGTGGTTCGAAGCCTCGCTGTCAGAAACATGGTTCAGCTGGAATTGCCCGAGCTTCCGGATAATTTTTTCCCCATCGTCAAGGTCCACGAGATGGCGCTTCTGGACCTGGAAGATGTCTTTTATGCATACCTTCAGGAATCAGGGAATGAGGACCGGGACGCGGTGCTCCGCCTGATGGTGGAGGCGAGGATCTGGGAATGAGAGGGGACCGTCCGAAATATCCAGCATCCCAGAGGCAAAAACGGAACAACCGCATTCGGAGAAGGCCGGTGAGGCCTCCATTTGTCTTTCTTCTCCTCATCGGCATCGGCCTGGCCGGTTTCAGCTACCTGCCCGGTAGGGCTGAAAAGGCGCCGCCGAAGCCACCAATTGTTATTGAAAAATCGATCAGCGCGAAAGAAGCCCTTCCCCTGACGCCGCCTCCTGTGGTCAGCGAATTCAAGGTAAAAAAGGGGGAAACCTTCTATGGCATACTCAAGGGCCTTGGAGTCAGGGACGGATCCATCATGGCCCTGGCGGCAAAAAGGGTGGATGGCGTAAATGTTGCCAGGCTGGTAGCAGGGCGGCCATACAGGATTATCAAAAGGGGTAGTGAGGCGGTGGAGTACCAGTACGAACCCGATGAGACCCGGCTTGTCAGGGTTTCCCTGGGCAGCAGGGAGCCGGAGGTCAGCGTAGAGCCTATTGCGTACGATGTAAGGACCGAGCTGGTGTCAGGTGTCATCAAGAACTCCCTTTTTAATGCCGTAGAGTCTGCAGGCGAGCACCCTGTCCTGGCCATGGACCTTGCCGAAATGTTCGCGTGGCAGATAGATTTTTTCAGGGACTTAAGGAAGGGGGACGTCTTCTCGGTCCAGCTGGAGAAATTCTACCGTGATGGCAAGTTTGTGAAATATGGGCGCATCCTTGCGGCCCGTTTTAGTAATTCCGGGCATCTCCACCAGGCCTTTCTTTTCAGACCGGCCCATGGTCGCGACGAATATTTCGATGAGAAGGGCGGCAGCCTGAGGAAGCAGTTTCTCAAGGCGCCCCTGAGATTCAGAAGGATCAGCTCAGGGTTTTCACGCAGAAGGTTAAACCCCGTCACGAAAAGGGTGACACCCCATCTGGGTGTCGACTACACTGCCAGGATCGGCACTCCGGTGCATACCATCGGCGACGGCACGGTGATCCTCAAGAAAACGGACCGGGTCAATGGAAGGATGCTGAAAATACGCCATAATTCAACCTATTCCAGCGCATACGCCCATCTGAACTCCTTCGCTTCCGGTATCTCCAGGGGTACTCACGTACGTCAGGGACAGGTCATCGGATATGTAGGGCAAACCGGAAGGGCCACCGGGCCGCACCTTCATTTTGCCATGTACCGCAATGGCCGATATGTTGATCCGAGAAGGATTAATGTCCCAAGGGCATCCTCGGTTCCGCGGGATGAAATGGCATCGTACATGAAAGTTGTTGACGAAAGGACAGCCCTGTTTGCCGGTGAGAATCCGGAGGTCAGTGCCCGGGCCCAGGTGAATGAGGCCAGATGATCAGTAACTCTCCACCGCAATATAATCCCATGTCAGAGATTGTTGCCGATGGTCGAGGGTAAATCCACGAAAAATTTATCCGGGAAAACGGTGCGGATTGAGAAGCTGGTAACCGGCGGGGACGGTCTGGGCCGGCTGGGAGATGATCCTGTGTTTGTGCCCCTCACCGCCCCCGGAGATCTGGTCCTCCCGGGTGTGATCAAGCGGCGGCGGGGAGTTCTTTACGCCAAGGCTGAAAGGCTGGTGGAAGAATCACCTGCCAGGAGGGTTCCTCCCTGCCCATATTTTCAGGACTGCGGCGGGTGCAACTGGATGCACCTGACCTGTGCTGCGCAGGCGGAGTGGAAGGCCGTAATCCTGAGCGAGACACTCCGCAGGATAGGGGGTATAGATGCCGGGCCTGGGGTGGAGACGGTATTATCGCCGTCAGAGTTCGGGTGGCGGCACCGCATCAGGCTCCACCATGTACGGGGGAACCTCGGGTTTTTCCGCAGGGGATCTCACAGCCTGGTATCCTGGGACAGGTGTCTCCTGATTCCCGATGACCTCAACCGGGCGGTATCGGTTCTGAGGGCATCCCTGGCAAAGAAAAAAGGGTTTTTACCCCTGCGATCCGTTGAAATCGCTTTAAGCCCTGTAGATGGAAATATCTCTGTCCTGTGGGAGGAAACCGGGCAAATCGGTCAGGTCCGGTTGATGGGCCTTATGACCACGATCGAGGAAAATCTGATCAGCGCCGGTCTTGCCGGTTCCTGTCAGGGGGTGATTTCGGGTTCGACGTCCCGGGTGATCCGGCGACAGGGTTCTCCCCTCCTGTTGACAGGCGGGGCGGAGGCGACGACCCTGGCATCCCCCGGGACCTTTTTTCAGGTCAACCCGGAGCAGAACAAAATTCTGGTGAGCAGGATTCTTTCCCTTTTAAAAGAGCGCCGGGTCAGGAGCATGGTGGACCTTTTCTGTGGAAACGGGAACTTCTCAATCCCGGCGGCAGGCCGGGGCATTCGGGTGACGGGCGTGGATTCATCCCCGGGAGCCGTGGCCGACGCAAAGGCGGCGACGTGCGGGGGGGAGGTCGAATTCGTCCTTTCCGACGTTGACTCGTACATGGCCGCTCAAAAGCATCCCGACCTTGATGCGGTGCTGGTGGACCCCCCGAGGGCGGGCCTTTCCCGGGCTGTAAAATCTGCTCTGGTGAGCCGGCGGCCGGGCATGATCATCTACGTTTCCTGCGACCCGGCCACGCTTGCCAGGGACCTGAAATTCTTTGTCCAATCGGGGTATCAACTGGTTTCGGCGGAGCCGTTTGACATGTTTCCCAACAGCAGTCACATCGAGACGCTTGCGGTGGTGAAAAACTTGTAAGGGAGTAAGGGTGGGGTCTTGGCGACGGCCCCCTCGTTAAACTCGACACTCCTCGCAGTGACAACCCTGACGGGACATATATGGGAGTAGGGAGGTAGGGGAGTGTCGGGGTGTTCAGGTATCGAGGTGTCGAAGTGTCGAACCCCTCTGGACTCTGGACTCCCTTGGCCTGAGCCTGTTCCGAGCTTCTCGAAGGCTAGATCCCAGACCCTGATTCCAGGAAACCAGATAAGCGAGGAGATGAAAATGCCAAGGGACCCGAGGAATACATTTTCCGGATCGGCCGAGAGATACTTCAAAAGCACCGACCACCAGACGGGTCCGGATCTGGATTTTATCAGAGAAACCGCCGGAAGGGCGATGCCCGCAGTCACTGTTGACGTAGCTACCGGCCCGGGTCACGCTCTTAAGGCTGCAGCGCCTTTCTCCGGGTTCTGTCTGGCCTCCGACCTCACGCGCGAGATGCTTGAAGTTGCGCGGAAGCACCTTTCCGGCGCCGGTCTTAATCATGTCCGGTACGCCCAGGCCCGCGCACACGAACTGCCTTTGCCCGACGATTCCGCTGACCTCTTGACCTGCCGTATCGCCTGCCATCATTTTCCTTCCGTGCCGGAATTTCTCCGGGAGGCCCGGCGGGCTTTGAAATACAACGGAACATTCGTCATGATTGACAGCATTGTACCGTCTGACCGGGATGCCGCTTCTTTCATGAACCGTGTGGAAAGGCTGAGAGATCCGAGTCATGTCCGGTCCTTCGATCTGAATCAGTGGAGGGAGTTTTTTCGGGTGGAAGGGTTTATCGTCAGAACAGTCCGAACGTTTCAAAGGACTCACCCATTCAGGGAGTGGGGAGCGAGGGTGGGGCTGAAGGGTGAGGGCCTTGAAAACATCGAGGCCGTTTTCCGGGATGCCCCGGAAGGAATTAAGGAAATATTCAGGATCGAGACCGGCCCCGGCGGTGTCGTCGTATCCTACACGGATGAAAAGGCAATCTTTTCAGCCTGCCGGGCAGAGTAAAAAGCCAGGAACCTGCCTGTGCGTTGCACGCAGACAGCTGGACTTTTTACGACTATAAACTTGACACTGGCCCATCTTGGATATATGAAAGGCACCCATCGGGCTTGATTACAGAACGGGCGATCATTCAATTTCGTTTCGGAAGGGGATCTTTATGGACAGCTGCGGTTTTACAGGCGATGAAACGGACCAGTTTACCATGGAGCTTATAGATGAACTGTTCACGGGAACCGGAGCCGGGAGCAAACCTTCCTCCGGTCAGACAGCGAGTATAAAGGAAGCATGTGACAGCGCTCTACAGGACAGTTCAACCCGGAAAATCATTCTGTTGTTCGAGGCCCTTCTCAAATATCGACGTGAGGCGGTGTTTACTCCCGATGATTTCGGCCTTGCCCGTGAGACGATTGAGGAGCTGGCGTCGAAACATCAGCAGATCGATGAGCATGGTGTAACGGTTGGAGGCCGGCTTCTCAAGGCGGCGCCGATTGTTGAAGCAGCCAACGCCAGGGTGGCTGATTACATGGCCCACAAGGATGCCGAGGCCCCCAGCGGAATCGAGCTTTGGGACCAGATTCAGGAGAACGGCGCCAGAATCAGGAAAGCTCTTGGCATGAGCGATGAGGATTGGGGGTCGTTTCCCGGTCAGTTGAAGTATGCCATCAACACCGTTGACGAACTGGCCCGGGTGATCGACCTGCCGGCTTCAGCGATAAGGGACGTCACCCGTGTTACCAGCGATTACCGCATGAGGCTGACGCCGTACTATGCCGGCCTCATCATGCCCGGGCGCCTTGATGACCCCGTTCTGATCCAGTCGGTTCCCACCGGGGAGATGGTGGATAACGTGGGGGAGGAGATACCGCCCGTTGCGGCTGACCACTCCCCTGCACGTCTTGTGGACCAGTTCTACCCCCGGGTTGTGAGTGTGAAGGTGACCAATATCTGCGCCATGTATTGTACCCACTGCCTTCGCATCGCCCACATCGGGAAGAAGGATCGGATCTATTCCAGGGACGCCTATCAGGAGGCCTTAGATTACATCCGCGGCAACCCCCTCATCCGTGATGTGCTGATAACAGGCGGCGATGCTTTCATGCTCCCCAACAGGATGATCCGCTGGATACTGGAGCAACTGGACGGCATCGATCATGTGAGGATGAAGCGTCTCGGCACCAGGATTCCCGTGACGGTTCCCATGCGGCTTGACGCCGAACTTTTCGATATACTGAATGCCAGCAACCTGAAAAAGCCGCTGCGCGTGGTGACCCAGATCAACACCGCGCAGGAGATAACCCCCATCAGCCGGGAAGGGTTCAAAAATCTTTCCAGCCGGGTGTCGGCCGTACTGAACCAGGCTGTGCTGCTCAAAGGCATCAACGATACCAGTGTGAAGATGTGGAAGCTGTGCGAGACCATCCAGGAATCCTACGTGCGGCCCTACTATATATTCAACTGTTCCTACCGGAATCCCCAGTTTCGCCACCTTCGTGTGCCCGTGGAGACAGGCAGGGATATTGTGGAAGGCATGTACGGGAACATCTCCGGGGATGCCATCCCCCGGTATATCTCCACGGCGGGAGGCAAGATCCCCATGCACCGGGACAATATTGTCGGGAGGGCCGGCGCCGAAGTTACCATGAGAAAACCGTGGTCCGGGGAGGAGGTCTCCTACCCGGACGCTGATCCGAAAGAGTATGATAAAGAAGATTCCGGGCTGCTGAAGTACAAGTAAGATGGCGTGAGGGCGCGGGTTCCCCCCGCATCTTCTAAATCAGATCCTTGTTGATCTCAATGCGCCCGGCGTACTCGGCCTTAAGGGATTCTACGTATCCGGCCATCACTTCCTGCTCAATCTGTGTTCTCATCGCCTTTACCAGCGAGGCCTGTTTGGATTTCACCTCCGCCGGGTCCGGTGGTATTACCTTTCTGAGAACAACCAGATAGTGTTCCTGCGTCCCTTTGACCAGTGTTGCTCTGCCCGGTTTTCCGATGGAGAAAGCGGCCCGGGTGAGTTCCTCCGTGCCGCCAACGCCCGGCAGGGCGGGGCCCAGTATGGTAAATGGTTTGGTCGTTATCACCCGGGTTCGCAGTTTCCCGGCCAGTGATTTGAGAGTCGTTCCGGTATTCAACTCCCCGATCATCTCCTTGCCCCTCTCGTAGGCTGCGTCAAGGGCGCGCTTGACCAGAAGACCGGCGTTGACCTGGCCCCTGACCTCGTCCAGTTTTGGAAGATACGTTTCAGAGCGTTTGATGGTCTGCATGACATAGAGCTTTCCCCCGGATTCGAAAGCGTCTCCGATTTCCCCCTCCTCAGTGTTAAACGCCTCTTTTAGAAGGCCCCGGGGGAGGTCGACGGAGCGAGGCAGCGCACCCTGGCTGAAAGGCGGTGTGATAACCACGGCCAGTTTGTATGCCTGGGCTGCATCCTGAATGTCCTTTCCCTTTTTATCCACTTCGTCGATGAGGTCATCGGCAAGATCATAGGCGGCTTCCTGCTCTTTTTCCTTCAATATCTGCGCTTTGATTTTCCCCCTTACCTCGTCCAGGGGAATCTGGCTTTCCTCCCTGCGCTCCATGACGCTGATGACCTCAAAGCCTTTCGGCGTCAGGATCGGGTCGCTGACTTCATCCCCTTCAAGGGAAGATGCGGCGTCAACGATTGCCATCTGGAGCTCATCTTCTGTCAAAAATCCAAGTTTTCCACCGGAAAATGCGGTCTTCTTGTCGTCGGACCACTTTTTCGCTGCCTGATCAAAGGTCAGCTTGCCCTCCTGTAGATCACTGGATACTTTTTCCGCCCTCATGCGTATCGCCTTGATGGTGTTCGCCGACGCCTCACTCGGTATGGAAAAAAGGATATGCCGGAGCCTGAATGCCGCGGGGCGGGCATAATCTTTCGCATTTTCATCATATCTATCCTCAATCTCTCCCGCGCTTACCGTCACCCTTTGAGCCATGTCGCCGGGGTCAATCACAACCACCGCCTCGGTGAACCGTTCAGGCACTCGGTACTCCTCTATGTGGTTATCGTAAAAGGCCATGAGGTCTTTCTCGGTGGCCGGCGGAAGGTTGCGGATGAATCGATTGGGGTCGATTTTGACCAGGTCCACAACGATCTTTCTGGCAACCAGGGTCAGGTTCTCATCTACTTCCTGGGGTATGACCACAGCAGAAAGCTCGACAAGGTCGCGAACTTTTTCAATTGTAATGTCCATAGCGATATTCTTTTTATATTTATTCGCGGTCAGGCGGTTCTGGTCGAGGTAGGCTTGAAAGAGGCGCTGGGAAAAAACACCCCCTTCAAAAAAAAGGTTTTTCCGGGTGATTACCCCGTTTATCTCACCGGATGTGGCGGTAATACCCAGGTTCTTTGCGGCTGCCAGAAGAAGATGCCGTTTAACGAGAATATCCATGGCCTGCCCCTTGATATCGAGGGTCTCAAGGGTTTTGGAGTCCAGGCCGCCGTAGGCCTGCCGAAGCGCCTCGGTCAGTGTGTTGTAAATGTCCTGATATTCGCTGTAGGGAACCCGATCCTTATCGATTGTCAGAACAGTGGTGAGATTTCTGCTGCTGTAACTGCCCACACCCCAGAAGGCGAAAATAATGGCAATTCCGAACAACATGATTCTCACCATCCAGGATCCGGCGTTGTTTCTCATGTACTTGAGCATTTTGAATCTCCTTCAGAGGGTTCGTGGTGTCACTCCGGCAGTGCGTTGGAAAATCCTGATCATGCCGTTGGCATGACCGGCCGGGAAAACCATCGGCCCGGTTCAGGGGAATGAAAGCCAACGGGTCATTATAAGAAAATAGCTGTTGAATGCAAGTCCCTGCGGATCAAAATAAGTTGATTCTCCCCCCTTTCCGTTGAAAATGTGTAATGGTTCTGATAGTATCCGTGAGCTGAAGTGTAAAGAGAAAAATGCCGATCAATTGATCCGATACGCTTGATGGAAGAATTTTCCGCGCGTCGGCTCTGTCATCTCTTCGAGGGAAAATATGCTGCTTGATAATCTTTTCGGATTAATATCCAACGATCTCGCCATCGACCTTGGGACAGCCAATACACTTATCTTTGTAAAGGGTAAGGGAATTGTTTCCAATGAACCCTCTGTAGTTGCGGTCCAGAAGGATGCGCGCGGAGGGTCCCGAGTCCAGGCCGTAGGTATGGAGGCCAAGCAGATGCTTGGCAGGACCCCGGGCAGCATTATAGCGATACGGCCCATGAAGGATGGTGTGATAGCCGATTTCGAGGTGGCGGAAGCCATGCTTCGTTACTTCATACAGAAGGTCCATAACCGAAAATCGCTTGTCCGTCCCCGGATTATAATCGGGGTGCCGTCAGGGATTACCCAGGTTGAAAAGCGGGCCATAAGGGAGTCTGCCCAGGAGGCCGGCGCGCGAGAAGTGTACCTTATAGAAGAACCGATGGCCGCCGCCATAGGCGCGGGTCTGCCCATTTCCGAGCCATCCGGGAGCATGATCGTGGATATCGGCGGGGGGACCACTGAGGTTGCTGTTATTTCCCTCTCGGACATCGTTCTTTCCATCTCTGTTAAGGTGGGCGGCGACAAGATGGACGAGGCCATTGTGGCTTATATCAAGAAAAAGTATAACCTGCTGATCGGGGAGCGGATGTCCGAACAGATCAAGATCACAGTTGGTTCTGCCTACCCTGCTGAGGAGGTCCTGAACGTGGAGGTCAAAGGCCGTGACCTCATCGAGGGGGTTCCCAAAACCATTGAGATCAACAATAAGGAGATCTTTGAAGCTTTGGAGGAACCCGTAACCCGGATCGTGGAGGCTATCAGGAATGCGCTTGAACGAACGCCTCCTGAACTCGCGGCGGACATCGTGGACAAGGGGATTGTCCTGGCAGGAGGCGGGGCGCTCTTGAAGGGGATGGACGATCGGCTCAGGGATGAGACGGATCTTCCCATCATTATTGCTGAAGAACCCCTTACGTGCGTTGTTATGGGGGCCGGCCAGGTGCTGTCTGAGCTAAAGCTACTTAAACAGATATCCATGAAAGATTAATTTCATGTCCGATTCCGGCGGCCCCATGCGCGCTTTCCTGACGCGCCACTCAGAGGGGCTGCTGCTGGCATGTCTGCTGGTCGCGTCCCTTCTGATCATTAGCCAACAGGTCAAGGATAAGACCGGGATGACCTACCTGAAAAGGGAAGGCCTCACCCTTATGTCGCCCTTCCAGTGGGGCGCCAGCGGCCTGGCCCACACGGTGTCCGGTATCTGGCGCGATTATTTCTACCTTCTTGGTGTACGGTCGGAGAATCGTGGGTTGAAAAGCGAGGTTAACCTCCTGAAGGGCGAGGTACAGTTTCTCAGGGAGGAGCTGTACCAGGCGGGGCGCCTTGCCGAATTTGAGCGGTTCAAAAACACGACCGGCCTCGTTGGGGTCGCGGCACGTGTTATAGGCGAGTCCCCCGATCCGTGGGTCAGAACGATAGTGATCAATCGCGGGGCCAGTGACGGCATCAGGGTGGATATGCCTGTGGTAACCCCCGAAGGGCTTGCCGGAATTGTCATTGAAGCTGCCGAGGGAAACTCCGTGGTCCGCCTCATCGTTGACCGGGCATCACGGGTCCCTGTCCTGGTGAGCAGATCCAGGGCCAGGTCCATCCTCGAAGGTGAGAACTCGGGGACGGTTCAGATGAAATATCTGGACCGTACTGAGGACGTTCGCAAGGGGGATTCAGTGACTACCAGCGGGTTGGCCGGCATGTACCCGCGAGGAATCCAGGTGGGCACTATTGTCCAGGTACTGAAAAAGGATCATGGCCTTTATCAGTACGCCAAACTCCTGCCGGCGGTTCCCATTAATCGCCTGGAGGACGTTCTGGTCCTCACCCGAGGTGAGGGAGTGGGGAATGCCCGATGATGGTCCTGTATCATCTGGTCTTTTTCTCTCTGCTGTTGGTCCTTCAGTCCGTGGCCGTCCCGCTTGTTTTCCCACAGTGGCTGGCGGGCTGCATTGACCTGCCTTTAATAGGTGCGGTCCACGTGGCGATCACAAGGGGAAAGAGAGCCGGAATGCTTTCCGGCGTATTTCTGGGCTATTTTCAGGATGCCATGGCAGGCGGAGTACTTGGGGTCAATGGGATCAGCAAGATAGTCGCCGGATACACGGGAGGCATGCTCAGTGAGAAACTCTTCGCCAGGGATCTCTTTCACCGGTCCGGTTCGGTCTTCGGAGCCGTCCTGGGTGGGTTTGTTTCCAAAATTCTGACCCTGTACATATTTTCCCTTCCAGCGCCTTCCATCGCATCCTTATCCGCCATTGGGTTTGTGGTGATCAACACCGCTTTCGTTCTGCTGATCAGTTCTCTCCTGAACCGTATTGAATCGAGGGTAGGAATCCGGGGCGATGAAGAACTGAGCCTGGGAGGGTGACACATGCCTTCCATCTCAAAGGGCGGCAGGGGCCAGATTCCCCTGATGGAAAAGAAACTTGCCGTCACCATCGGGCTTGTCGTCCTGGCCTTTCTTTTCCTCCTGGGTGATTTCTGGAGACTCCAGGTTCTACTTTACGGAAAATACCTGAACCTTTCCGACAACAACAGGATCAGGCTGGTCGAGATGCCAGCGACCCGCGGAATTATCAGGGACAGGAATGGGAAAATTCTGGCGGACAGCACACCCAATTACCGGTTGTCCGTGATTCCCGTTGACATGGATTCCGACCGGAAGGCGGAGATCATGAAACTGGGCAATCTCCTGGGCAGAGATCCCGGTGATGCCCTCGACCGGGTTCTGGTGGGAGCCGGGCGGGCGCCATATAGAGCGATCATCCTGTTTGAAAATCTTCATGATCGGGAGGTGGCCCTATTCGAGACCCGGCGGGACCATTTTCCGGGAACCAGTCTCAAACCTGTCCCGCGACGTTTTTACCCCTATTCAGGCACGGCCTCCCATCTTCTCGGATATGTCGGGGAAATATCCTCCACCCAACTCGCCTCTGGAAAATACAGAGGGGCGCGCAGGGAGGATATGATAGGGAAGTTCGGGCTGGAGAAGGCCTACGATAGATACCTGCGCGGAAGGGATGGCGGTCGGCAGGTGGAGGTGGATGCCCGGGGCCGGGAGATTAACGTTCTGGGCATTACAGAGCCTGTGCCCGGGGCTGATCTGACCACAACCATCGATATTCGTCTTCAGAAGGAGTTGGAGGCCGCCATCGGTGACAACTATGGAGCCGGTGTCCTTTTGAATACGAGGACCGGTGCGGTTCTGGCGATGGTAAGCCGGCCGGGTTTCGATCCCAATGAGTTCTCGCTCAGGCTCACAAGGCAGAGGTGGGAGGAGATACTGAAAGATTCCAGCCATCCGCTTCAGACACGTGCAATCAGGGGAGTCTACCCGCCCGGGTCAACCTTTAAACCCGTTACTGCTGTGGCGGCCCTGATGACGGGGTCGGTGGACCCGGACAAGGAAGTGACCTGTAAAGGCGGGTTCTATTTCGGGGGCAGGCTCTATCATGACTGGAAGCGCCGCGGACATGGGGAAGTCAACCTGAAAAAAGCGATTGTGGAATCCTGCGATGTCTATTTCTATCAGGCGGGCGAAAAGACCGGGATCGAAGGGTTATCGAAATGGGCTCTCGCACTGGGCCTCGGCAGGAAAACAGGCATCGATCTTCCCGGCGAATCCGCCGGTTTGATACCCACTCCCCAATGGAAAAGGTCTGTCCGCGATGCGCCATGGTTCCCGGGCGAGACCCTTTCCGCATCCATCGGGCAGGGTTACGTTCTGGTGACCCCAATCCAGATGGCCAACCTCTATGCTACCATCGCGAGGCGGGGGGTTATCAAAACGCCTTATCTTGCCGACAGGATCGTCAACGTTGATGGAGAGGAACTTTATCGGAAGGATACGTCCCCATCCATGGATTCCCATGTCGCCCCGGATGTCTGGGACCGGATCATTCCCGCTCTGGTGGGAGCGGTGAACGATCCGAAGGGCACGGCCCATGCCGCGAGGATCCCTGGTTTCACGGTCGCGGGGAAGACCGGTACGGCGCAGGTTGTCCGCCTGAAGGATTGGGAGGGCAGGAAGCCGGAGGAAATACCCCGGGAGTTGAGGGACCACAGCTGGTTTGCGGCCTTTGCCCCTGCGGAAAACCCCGAGGTGGCTGCCGCCGTGGTGGTTGAACACGGCGGCCATGGTTCTTCTTCGGCGGCCCCCATAGTGGGCCGTATTCTCAGAAAATACAGGGAACTCATGATAAATTCCGGTTCCGATGCCGCCGAACCTTCGGGGAAAGGGACATGAAAAGGCCTTTTGGGTTCCCGGACGTTGACTGGGTCATGCTGATTTCAGCCCTGACCCTGTCTTTCATCGGTATCATGACCATACGATCCGCCACAGTAAACGACCCCTCGGAGGGATACTATCTCAAACAAGCCTACTGGCTGGCCGTGGCTGTAGCGGCCTATTTCATCGGATATTTCGTGGACAGGCGTCATCTGAGACGGAGCGCTTATCTGCTTTACGGTGTCGTTTTTGCTGTACTCGTCACCCTGACCGTCATCGGAAAAATTTCGGGAGGTGTTCAACGTTGGATTCACATCGGGGGATTGTCCATCCAGCCTTCGGAGATAGCCAAGATCGCTCTTGTGCTGGCCCTTGCCAGATACTTTTATAAACAGAAGAAATCTCCACCCTATGGGCTGGACCAAATCGCCGTTCCCATGGCTATGGTCGCGGCTTACGTGATACCCGTGGCATTACAACCGGACCTGGGGAGCGCCATTTTTTTCATTCTTTTGGCGATACCGATCTTTCTGATGGTAGGGGTAAAGAGGTGGACGGTCCTCTTTATGGCCGGAAGCGCGGTCCTGGGAGCGCCCCTCCTGTTTTTCAGCATGAAGAAATATCAGCAGGAGAGGATCCTGAATTTCCTCAACCCCGAAAGGAACCCCCTTGGCTCCGGGTACCACATCATCCAGTCCAAAATAGCCATTGGCTCAGGGGGTTTTTTGGGCAAGGGATACCTCCAGGGAACCCAGTCACAGCTTCGCTTCATCCCCGAGCAGCATACCGATTTCATCGTCTCCGTCCTGGGTGAGGAGTTCGGCTTCATCGGTGTTGTGCTGGTCCTCGGGCTGATGCTGTTCCTGACGCTCTGGATGCTCAGTTACGTCGAGGCGGCCCGGACCCGTTTCGGTATCCTGACAGTGGTCGGCATTTCCTGCGGTCTGGCAATGCAGGAAGTCATCAACATCGCCATGGCCATCGGTATCCTGCCCGTGGTCGGTCTGCCGCTGCCGTTTCTAAGCTACGGGGGATCCTCACTGGTCAGCGTGTGGCTGGGGCTCGGGATAGTCGCCGGCTACAGAAGGCGGAGAATTTGATGACTTCGCAAGAAGCCACCAACCTGTCTGTGCGTCGCACGCAGACAGGTGGACTTTTTGCGACCATGTCAAATTTGACTTCAGGTTAAAAACACCCGAGCATGCACTTCGTGATCCGAATTTGCTCCTCCCCCTCGTTGCAGATGTTGCCGATGGTTGTCAGGTGTATCCTGTTTTCCTCTGCGATCTGATGGGCGTCGGCGCACGACAGCTTCCCGTCAACAAGGTGTTTCTCGATAATCTTCCGTATCTGTTTTTTGTCCATGTCTATTCCTCCTTCGCTTCGCAGGCTTTTTTGTAGATCTCCCGCTTGTTCTCCCCGGTAAGGCCCGAAAGGATCGACGCCGTTCGTTTTGCCGACAGGCCTGCCTGCCTCATCTCTTTAACTGCTCTATCAAGATCCATGGGCAGGCAGGGGGTCTCACCCTCCGCCAGAAGAAGTGTGATCTCTCCCTTGATCTTCCTGTCTTCCATCATGTCGAGAATGCTCTTCACGGACCCGCGCATAAATTCTTCATGTATCTTGGTAATCTCGCGGGCAACCATGGCCTCGCGGTTTCCCAGAACATCCAGAATGTCGGTCAGCGCATCCCGGATTCGGTGGGGCGACTCATAGATGACCAGGGGATATCCTGCGTAGGCCAGTTCCCGGAGCCGTCTCTTCCTGGCTGCGGTGCGCGTCGGTAAAAATCCCTCGAAAATAAACCTTTCAAGTGACATTCCAGACACACTTAAGGCGGCTCCCAGGGCATTGGGGCCCGGAACCGGGACGACCTGAATGCCTCTGTCACGGGCGGCCCTGACGAGGTGGTGGCCCGGATCTGAAAGGCCGGGGGTTCCGGCATCAGTGACCAGGGCAACGGATCGGCCTTTCTCCAGGGCCTCCAGGATCCGGATGGATGCTGTTTCCCTGTTTTCCTCCCGGTAGCTGACAAGGCGTTTTGTGATATCAAGATGGCTGAGAAGCTTGCGTGTTCTGCGGGTGTCCTCAGCGGCAACAATAGCGACGGACTGGAGGGTCAGTACGGCCCGGCGGGTGATGTCATCAAGGTTCCCGATGGGCGTCGCGACCATATAAAGGGCGCCGGGATTCAACTTCAGACCCTCCTCCATACAAATATCGGGGATGCGCTACGCCCACGGCCGCAGGCCTTCCGGACGTGAATGGAGCATGGATGTGCATAATCACGATGAACAAGCCCTATAATCTATAGAGCAGTGAAGGAAAAATGTCCAACATGCCGGGTTTTATGCCACCATTCATTTCGTTTGAAGCGTAACCCTGGTGAGTATAGCGAACGTGCTGATAATCAAATAAGATACGCATTAATCGGATGAACCTCAGGTATAATAATCAATAAGTGAAAATCGTATTCGGCTGTAATTGCAGAAAGGATGTTTGACAGGCGATGAACCCATCTGATAATTTTCGGGGATACTATAGTTGAGACTTCGCACAAAGCTGCGAACCTGCCTGTGCGTCGCACGCAGACAGGTGGACTTTTTGCGACCATATCACAGGTGCCGGAGGAAAACGCCATGAAGATTGGAATCCTGACGGGAGGCGGGGATTGCCCCGGGCTGAATGCGGTCATACGTGCGGTTGTCCGCAAGGGTGTTCGGGAAGGCGATGCCATTCTGGGCATTTTCCATGGCTGGCAGGGGATGCTCACCGGTCAGCACGAGGAGTTGACCCAGCGGTCCGTCTCCGGCCTTATTCATCTGGGCGGCACCATCCTTCATACCTCGCGCACCAACCCCTTTGCGGAGGATGGCGGAAGTGAAAAGGTTATCGCCAACTTCAAACGGCTTGGCCTGGACGGACTCATCGCCATAGGCGGCGAGGACACCCTGGGAGTGGCCAACAAGTTTTTCAAAATAGGTCTGCCCGTCGTGGGTGTTCCGAAGACCATCGACAACGATCTTTCCGGGACAGATTTTACCTTCGGCTTCGATACGGCGATGACGGTGGCAACGGAAGCCATAGACCGGCTGCATACCACCGCTGAATCCCACGACCGCGTAATGGTTGTCGAGGTGATGGGCCGGCACGCCGGATGGATTGCAGTATACTCCGGCCTCGCCGGCGGTGCGGACGTCATCCTGATCCCCGAGAGGCCGTTTAATCTGGACGATGTGGCCGAGGTCATCAGGGCCAGACATTCCCGGGGAAAGAACTTCTCCATAGTGGTGGTTGCGGAAGGCGCCCGAATGGATTCCGTCAATGACCATGGGCTTATAAAACAGTCCGAAGAACTGGACGAGTTCGGGCATCCTCGTCTGGGCGGTATAGGCCAATTCCTCGCCAGGGAACTTGAAAGCAGGACCGGATTCGAGAGCCGGGTGACGGTGCTGGGGCATGTCCAGAGGGGAGGGTCTCCGACACCCCATGACCGCATCCTGGCTACCATCTACGGCGTCAAGGCCCACGAGCTTGTTCATGAGGGTAAATTCGGGCACATGGCCGCCCTGGTGGGTGGAAAAGTCGATTCCGTCAGTCTCGATGACGCGGTCAGGGAGCTGAAAACCGTGGACATGAACATCTACAGAATCGCGGAAATTTTCTTTGGGTAAAAGAAAGTTAAAATGACACTTTTTGTGACCATATCAAAGACAGGAAGGATCGCATGAGTAAACGGCCATCGAAAATCGCCGTTATCGGAGGCGGCAGCTGGGGTACGGCCCTGGCCATCCACTGTGCCGGGCTGGCAGTGCCGGTTTCCCTGTGGGTGTTTGAAGAGGACCTGGCCGAGAGGATGGCCCGAACCCGGGAGAACGACGTCTTTCTCCCGGGGATAGCGCTGCCTTCCGGGATAACCCCCACCGTGAGCCTGGAGGAGTGCCTGGCCGGCGCACAGCTGGTAATCTCCGTTGTCCCGTCCCACGTGATCAGGGAGGTGTGGGGCAAGGCGCGGTTTTTTCTGCCGGTGGATGCGATTATCGTCAATGCTTCAAAAGGAATTGAGGAGGGTACGCACCTGACGGCGACCGGGGTCCTTGCCGACATCCTTGGCCAGGACGTCCTGAAGAGAAAGGTGACACTTTCGGGTCCCACCTTTGCCAGGGAGGTTGCCATGGGGCTGCCTGCCGCTGCCGTAATAGCGGGCACGGAAGGCCGCCGCAACACGGAGGTCCAGGAGGCCCTCGCCTCGGAGACCTTTCGGCTTTACACCAACATGGACCCAATTGGCGTGGAGATCGCGGGGGCGCTGAAAAACGTCATGGCTATCTCCGTGGGTATGTGTGATGGTCTTCAGCTGGGGCTCAATGCCCGGGCGGCCCTCGTTACCAGGGGCCTTGCCGAGATCACCCGGCTGGGGGTTGCCATGGGGGCGGAACCCCTGACTTTTCAGGGGCTTGCCGGCGTCGGGGACCTGGTCCTTACCTGTACCGGGGACCTTTCACGGAACAGGACGCTTGGGCTCCGGCTGGGCCGGGGCGAATCACTGGATGAGATAACCGGATCGTCACCCATGATCGTGGAGGGAGTCAGGACGACAAAATCCGCTCACGGGCTGGCCGCCGGGACCGGGGTCGAGATGCCCATAACAAGGGAGATCTTTATGGTCCTTTACGAGGGCAAAAACGCCCGGTCTGCCTTAAAGAGCCTCCTGAGCCGCTCCCTGAAGGAGGAGGGCACTTGAGTGAAAGATTATCCTGACCCGGAGGAGGAGAAACATGATGGTGTATGATGGAGATATGCGCAAGGCAAGCATCCTGAAACGGGTGATGGCCAGGCTGGTCGATATCCTGGTTGCCTGGGCCCTTGCTCTTTTTGTCCCCCCTGTAGGAATTATCCTGGGGCTTGTCTATCTGGCAGTCGCCGACGGCCTGCCCAGGGGTCAGAGCCTGGGAAAGATGGTGTTTGGGCTTGAGGTGCTCATGAGGGATGGAGATCCGTGCGATCTGAAGTCCTCAGTTTTTCGTAATCTTCCGTTTGTCCTTATGTTTCTGTTGGCCGCTATCCCGATTCTGGGATGGATACTGCTTGTCATTGCAGCGCTTCCCCTTATCCTTGTCGAGATATGGCTCGTTTTTGTGGACGATATGGGAGAACGCCTGGGTGACCGAATCGCCGACACCCATGTGGTCGAAAAGCTTCACTGATGAAGGATACTCTTGTTCGGATCCTGGCCACGGGGCTGGGCGCCGGTTACTTTCCGGTGGCATCCGGCACAGCCGGAACAGTTGCCGCCATTCCCCTTTTTTTGTTGCTCGCGCAGTTGTGGGGCAGCGCGGGGGTTATTGCGGGCGCCGTTGCAGCTGCCCTTGTGGGCATTCCGGTCTCATCCAGGATGGAGATCCTCCTGGGCGTCAAGGACCCCAAGCCGGTTGTCATCGACGAGATCGCCGGGTATCTGGTCACCATGGCCGGATCGCCTCCGGATATTCTCCACATCACCGCAGGTTTTTTTCTCTTCAGGTTTTTCGACGTGACGAAACTTCAACCGGCGAGATGGCTGGAGATAACGTTGCCCGGGGGGTACGGCATTGTCGCGGATGACATAATGGCCGGCCTGTTTGCATGGGGGGCGCTGCGGGTAATGGAGTGGATGCTCCTTTGATGTCAAAATCGGCCAACAACATTAAGATTGAGGATATGCTGGGCCCCATCTGCAAACGTATGGGATGGTATATCGCGGTGGCCGAATCCTGTACCGGCGGGATGGTCGGCGGGAGGATTACCTCTGTGCCCGGAAGCTCCGAATATTTTTCGGGTGGAGTGATCGCCTATTCCAACCGGTTGAAGACCTCCCTCCTCGGTGTTCCGTCCGAACTGATAGATGAGGAAGGGGCGGTCAGTGAGTCTGTGGCGAGGGCAATGGCCATCGGGGTTATTCGCGCAACAGGGAGTCAGGTCGGCCTGTCGACAACAGGCGTGGCAGGTCCGGGAAGCTCCGATAAAAAGCCCCCCGGCACCGTATATATTGCTGTAAAGACCCCGAAGGTTCTCGATGTAAAAGCCCTGTCTCTTTCCGGCAGCCGGAGGGAGATAAGGGAGTTGACCGTTTCCGGGGCCCTTTATTTTCTGGTGCGAGTCCTGGAAAAAGCGGATTTGTGAGGCTTTTTGTCGCCCTGGCCATAGACCAGAAGATCAAGGATGCTCTTGGAGCCGCCGCCGACGAATTGAGGAAGACCCGGGCTCCCGTCAGATGGGTAAAACCTGACGGAATCCACCTGACCCTGAAATTTCTGGGCGAAACCCCCGGCGACAGGGTAGAGTCTATGAAATCGGTCCTTGAGAGGATATCATCACGAGTCTATCCCTTTCCCATCACTGTGTCGGGGATGGGAGCCTTTCCTGCCCTGTCGGATCCCAGAATAATATGGGCCGGCGTCCTGGAACCATCGGGCGCCCTGGAGAAGGTCTGGGGGGCACTGGAGGGTGAGGCGGCGGCAATGGGGTGGGAGAGGGAACGAAGGGGTTTTCACCCCCATGTGACAATTGGAAGGGTCAGGGGAAATATCAACCTCAAGCAGCTTGCCTCCGCAGTGAGAAATATGCAGAATAGTGTCTGGGGAGAACAGGAGCCAAAGGGGGTAACCCTGTACCACAGCCATCTTGGTGTCGGCGGGGCGAAATATGAGGTGATTCGGTTTTTTCCCTTTCTCGGGGGTATTTAGCTCCCCCGGAATGGCAAAATGGTATGAAATTTGCTATTATTCCTCGGTTATTAGCGCTCGCAGGCCGGGAACACCAGGAGGATGTGTAAAATGGCACAGAATACGGATAGAGAAAAGGCGATAGAGGCAACTGTAGGCCAGATTGAAAAGCAGTTCGGCAGGGGGTCCATAATGCGATTGGGCTCGGATGAACCGCTGCCGGACATCCCCGTCATATCCTCCGGCGCTTTGCCCCTGGATATTGCCCTGGGGGTGGGTGGTATTCCGCGCGGCAGGGTAACAGAGATATACGGCCCGGAATCCTCGGGGAAAACCACCATGACACTCCATTTCATAGCTGAGGCCCAGAAAGGCTCAGGAGTTGCCGCCTTCATCGACGCGGAACACGCCCTTGACATCGGCTATGCCCGGAAACTCGGTGTGAGAACCAACGACATGCTCATATCACAGCCCGATACCGGCGAGCAGGCCCTTGAGATTACCGAGATGCTGCTGCGAAGCGGGGCTATCGATATCATAGTCATCGACTCGGTTGCGGCTCTGGTACCCCGGGCCGAGATCGAGGGAGAGATGGGCGATTCCCACATGGGGCTCCAGGCACGGCTTATGTCCCAGGCCCTGAGAAAGCTCACAGGGGCCATAAGCAAGACGAATACGGCCCTGGTCTTTATCAATCAGATCAGGATGAAGATAGGTGTAATGTTCGGCAATCCTGAGACGACAACCGGGGGCAACGCCCTGAAATTCTACGCCTCCGTCAGGATGGACATACGTCGTATCGGCACCCTGAAGGATGGGGACACTCCCATCGGAAGCAGGGTCAGGGTAAAGGTCGTCAAGAACAAGGTGGCCCCACCCTTCCGCCAGGCCGAATTCGATCTGATAAACGGGGAAGGGGTCTCAAAGGAGGGCGCACTGTTGGATATGGCCCTGGACGCGGAACTGGTCAGCCGGAGCGGCGCCTGGTACTCCTACGGCGAACAGCGTATCGGACAGGGAAGGGAAAATACACGAAAATTTCTCAAGGAAAACCCTGATATTACCATGGAACTTGAGGGGAAAGTCAGGAAGCATTACGATCTTGCGCCCAGTAAACCTGAGCTAAATGGAGATTCCCAATGAGTGATCAGGCCCCACTGGACATCAATCAGCTGCTCCGGCAATCTGCTGGTTACGGTGCGTCTGACCTTCACGTGAAAGTGGGTAATCCCCCTGTTATCCGGGTGGACGGGGCGCTTCACCCTCTTCCCAAGACAAGGCGTGTGACCCAGGAAGAGGTCATGGATATAGCCTTCGGTGTAATGAATGACGCCCAGAAGGATCAATTCAAGAGGAGCAGCGAGCTGGATATGGCCTACAGCGTACCCGGCCTTGGCCGATTCAGGGTCAACGTTTTTCAGCAGAGGGGGGCTATCGGCATCGTTTTCAGGCTCATTCCGGTGAAAATCAAGGCCATAGATGAACTGACCCTGCCTGAAGTTCTGGGATCCCTCGCCATGAAAGAGCGTGGCCTGATCCTCGTTACGGGCACCACCGGCAGTGGAAAGTCCACCACCCTGGCTGCCATGATCCACCATATCAATCAGCATCGGACGGCCCACATCATGACCATCGAGGATCCCATCGAGTACCTTCACCGGGATATCAAGAGCCTGATCAACCAGAGGGAGGTCGGATCCGACACCCTTTCCTTCGGAGCGGCGCTAAAGAGCGCACTGAGACAGGACCCCGACGTGGTGATGGTCGGCGAGATGAGGGATTTTGAGACAATCGAGACCGCATTGGTGGCAGCGGAGACGGGTCATCTTGTCATGAGCACCGTTCACACGGTGGACGCAGCGGAAACGATCAACAGGATTATCTCTGTGTTCCCTCCCTACCAGCAGAAACAGATCAGGCTCCAGTTGGCCGGGGTCCTGCGGGGGATCATCTCCATGCGTCTCGTCCCGAAGTCCGATGGAAAAGGGAGGGTCCCGGCCGTGGAGGTTCTCGTGGCTACCAACCGTGTCAAGGAGTGCATAGTCGACAAGGAGCGGACACACGAGATCACCGATATCATCGGGGCCGGCTACACCCAGTATGGGATGCAGACCTTCGACCAGGCTCTGATGATGCTTTATAAAAAGAAGCTTATCACCTATGAGGAGGCCCTTCGCCAGAGCACGCGCCCCGACGATTTCACACTCAGGGTCAAGGGAGTTGATGCTACTGATGAGTCGTGGGTGGAATTTGAGAAGATGCAGAAGGACCAGCAGGTCCTCTCGGAAAATGGGGATGATAAGGAAGACACGAAGACAGACGGGATGAAGATCGACAGGTTTTGATGAATGGAGGAGAAAAATTGAAAGGCGCCGAGGTCCGGGAAGCGTTCCTGAAATATTTCGAGAGCAAAGGGCATCAGCGGGTGGGAAGCTCGCCCCTGGTCCCGCGGAGCGATCCGAGCCTGTTCTTTACAAACGCCGGGATGGTGCAGTTCAAGGACCTTTTCCTGGGGCTGGAGAAACGGGGCTATGCCAGAGCAACCTCCACCCAGAAGTGCATGAGAGTATCGGGCAAGCATAACGACCTGGAGAACGTGGGAAGAACGGCCAGGCACCACACCTTTTTTGAGATGCTGGGCAATTTTTCCTTCGGGGACTATTTCAAGAAAGACGCGATTTTCTACGGCTGGGAATTCCTGACCGGGGTTGTAAACCTGGATCCGGGCAGGCTCACTGCCACGGTCTTCACGGATGACGACGAGGCCTATGACCTGTGGGAGGAGATCGCCGGCCTCCCGGCCGAGAGGATCGTAAGACTCGGAGAAAAGGACAATTTCTGGTCCATGGGCGACACGGGGCCTTGCGGCCCATGTTCGGAGATCATTTATGACCAGGGAGAGAAGTTCGGATGCGGTGAGGGTACCTGCGGGCCTGCCTGTGACTGCGGACGATTTCTGGAACTGTGGAACCTGGTCTTCATGCAGTCCAATCGGGATAAGTCCGGAAAGCTGAGCCCCCTTCCGAAACCCAGTATTGACACGGGAATGGGGCTTGAACGGCTGGCGGCCGTCCTTCAGGGCAAGGACAGCAACTACCACACGGACCTCGTCTTTCCCTATGTCCAGGAGGCATCCAGAGTCGCAGGCGTAAAGTACGGGGCCGCCGAGGGGAGCGACGTGAGCCTTCGGGTGATAGCCGACCACATACGGGCGATCACCTTTCTGATAGCCGACGGTGTCTTTCCATCCAATGAGGGCAGGGGCTACGTTCTCAGGAGGATCATGAGAAGAGCCGCCCGGCACGGGAAACTGCTTGGCCTGGATGACCCCTTCCTGTACCGGATATGCCCTCTCGTCGGGAAAAACATGGGGGACGTTTTCCCCGAACTCGAAGAGAATATGGAAACTGTGGTCAAGGCGGTTCATCTGGAGGAGGAACGCTTCTGCAGGACACTGGACCAGGGATTGAGACGCCTTTCCGAACTCGTGGAGCAGACGCGGGACCGGAACCTGAAGGAACTGCCGGGCGACGAGGTCTTCCGCCTGTACGATACTTTCGGCTTTCCCCTCGACCTTTCGGAGGATATCGCTTCCGAGAGCGGCATGGCCGTGGATGTCGACGGCTTCAATCGCGAAATGGAGCTGCAGAAAAAACGGGCCAGGGCCGCCTGGACTGGATCCGGTGAGGAGGATGTGCCCGAAGTTTACCGTGCCCTCCGTGAGGCGTCCGGTCCCGTTCATTTTATCGGGTACGACGCGGAGGAAACCGATTCGGCAGTTGTCGTTGGGATCGCAGGAGAGGGGAAGGCGCTCGACTCGTGGTCCGGCGAAGGCGAGATCGATCTGGTCCTTGACCAGACCCCTTTCTACGGCGAGAGCGGCGGGCAGGCCGGCGACACGGGCGTCGTGGAAGGCGAGGGGTTTAAGGCCGAGGTTTTCGATGCCACCCGTCCCCTGCCGGATCTTGTGGTTCACCGCTGCCGTTTTCCGAAGGGAGCCAAGGTCAAACTGGGCGATGCGTGTTCTGCCCGTGTCGATCACGACGCCAGGTCGGCCACCAGGCGTAATCACACTGCCACACATCTTCTTCAGGCAGCCCTGAGGCGGACCCTCGGCGAACATGTAAAGCAGTCGGGATCCCTGGTGAACCCCGGCCGCCTGCGCTTTGACTTCACCCATTTTTCCGGCCTCAGAAAACAGGAGATTGAACGGATCGAGGACCTTGTCAACCGGAATGTCCTGGAAAATATTTCCGTCAAGACCCGTGAGATGTCCTCGGAAGAGGCAATGAAAGAGGGGGCCATGGCCCTCTTCGGGGAGAAATACGGGGATGTGGTTCGGGTGGTGTCGGTGCCGGGGGTCAGCATGGAGCTTTGCGGCGGCACGCATGTGAGCCGGACGGGTGATATCGGCCTTTTCAAGGTTCTTCAGGAGTCCAGTGTCGCCGCCGGTGTGCGAAGGATCGAGGCCGTGACAGGAACGGGCGTTCTGGGCAAGATCAGGGAGGAAGAGGAATCCCTCAAGGAGATGGCCGATACTGTAAAGGTCTCGGCTCCGGAGCTTCCCGCGCGAATCCGCAAACTCCTTTCGACGGTTCTGGAACAGGAGAGGAAAATCCGGGAGCTTCAGAGTGATCTGGCCGGAGGAGGGGCGGATCTGGCCGATATGGTAAAGGATGTCGGCGGTATCAGGTATCTGGCAGCCGAGGTTCCCGGCCAGGATCCCACATCCCTGAGGGATACCGCCGATCGGATGAGGGATAAAATCGGGAGCGGGGTGGTCCTCCTCGGAACGAGGGATGAGAACAAGGCCTTCCTGGTCTGCGTCGTGAGCCGCGACCTCGTGGAAACCTACCCGGCTTTTGAATTGATAAACCGGCTGGCCCCCCTCGTGGACGGAGGCGGCGGCGGGCGGCCTGACATGGCCCAGGCGGGGGGGAAACGGCCGGGGGGGCTGGACGAGATAATCGGTCGTGTGGGGGCGACTCTCCAGGAGATGTCCAGATGAAAAAACGGGGGGCAGCGCCCCTCCTGATTATTCTCGGCCTGACCCTGACCCTTACGGCCTGCTGGATCCCGCTTCCAAAGGAGACTGCCATCGTCGTTCAGGTCATGAAGGGGGCGGATCCCAACGGGATTCCCGTGGACGGCGTCCATGTGATCGTGGACGGGGCCACCCTCGTTACCGGGGCCCGTAGTACGGGCCAGGTGTTTAAAAGCCTTTCCGTGGGCGGGAATCATGCGGTCCAGGTGGATCCGGCAAGCCTTGTGGATCCGCAGGGCGGCAGGGAATGGGTCCTCCGGGGGAGCCACATTTCGGGGGAGAGCCCGGACGGGACGTACCTGGCCTACGCGAAACGTGGTTTCGCATTGGGAGATACGGTAATGTCCGTGCCCGTGGCCGACGGTTTTATCACTGTCGTCACCGTCTACCTCGACGAACTGGAGGTTTCCCCCGCCGACAACCAGTGGCTGACGGATGGGCGGGACACATCTTCGCCCTATCGGTCGGCCGATACCGATGAGTTCGCATCGCCGATCATGCCCACCTTCCGATGGCGGCAGGAGCCGTCCCTCGCCGGTACGGTGAATTTCACTTTTCAGCTGTGGCGCGACACTGACGGCGACACCCGGTTCCCCCTGGGTATCCGGAATACGTCGGGATACGACAACACCCTGTCCGGAATTCAGCCGGACTGGGAGGTCCCGCTGTCAGGTCTCCAGGGAGCGTGGGCGGCGGGCACAGGCCAGGTGATCCTCTGGTCCTCTCGGACAGACGGTTACCCGTCAGACGCATACGACCTTTACTACGCGCCAACCTCCTCCTGGACCGACGGTAACTGGGAGAAAAACCTGGTGGTAAGGGATGCCCAGTGGGCCGCCTCGGGAGGGGCGTTCTTCTTCACCGTGGGTCCCGGCGCTCCTTTTCCCAACGACACGCTGCTTCTGAAAAACGGGACCGGGTACACCTTCGGCCTTCGTGCCAGGGACGCATCGGCCAACCTGGACACCCTGGCGGCCACCGCCACCCGGAACGTAACCCCGGTTTCAGGGGGGACGCCGCTGGGAAGCGTAAACGGTCTCGCCTTCACCGGCACGCCTTCCGGAGGGCAGGTTGTCTTAACCTTCACCAACCCCGCGTCAGCATCCAGTTACCGGGTCTATGCCGGACCTTCATCGGCTGCCGTCGGGGATGCCCGGTATATAAGGAAGACCTTCAACTGGTCGTCGGGTTCGTCGGTCCTGGGAACCCTCACCGGTCTCGTCAACGGGACGAACTACTGGATCGGTGTCGAGCCCTTCGCGGCCAACGGGGACGTGGGGATCGCTGGATCTCCGATCTCCGCCGCTCCGGCGGTTCCGGTGGGTTCCACCCCCGGACCGTCCTGGAGCGGTACGAACTTCACCGTTTCCCCGACGGCCACGCCGGGACAGGTCCTGGCCTCCTGGGGAACTGCGGCTGCCTCTTCAACCATTACCTACCGGCTGTACCACGCGCTCGGCTCCGTCGCCTCATCCGATGCCGGCGCCTACGCCTCCGGGATCTACGCCTTCATGGACACCACCGGCACCTCCGCCACAGTCGGGGACCTGGTGAACGATATCCCCTACGGGTTTGCCGTAATCGCCATGGACAGCGCCGGGAACGGGTCGACGCCACTGACTACCACCGTGACCCTGCCCGGTTCGGGCGGCCCGGCATGGGATACCCAGTTGCCCTCCATATTATCCAGCGTACGCTGGGCATCAGGCTCAACCCCGGGCTCCACCGTCTATCCACTGGGCTGGACCTATCAATACAACGGTTTTCCCCTGGGGCAGAATCCAAAGGCGGCTCCGCCCGATGGAGAGTATGTCTGGCGTGTGATACAGGACAACGGAAACACGGCCGCCCGGGTGGACGGTAAGCTGAGCGCCTTTTACACCTACAACGCCTACTATTATTTCTCCACCGAGTCCAGCGCCCTCAAGATGACGAGTCCTTCATCCAACGTGGATCACAGGAGGGTCTTTTCCTTCATGGAGGGCGGCATCCCCCCGCTCAGTCTGCCCAGTGACATCATGGGATCACCCTTGGACAGCTCCGCCGGTGCAACCAGCAGTTATCAACAAAGGCCGGACGCGGATTTCGCCGGCCTCCTTGAGACCGGAACAGATCCCGACAAGGTCAATCAGATGATAATCAGATATCAGACCAACCAGGACGGAGAGGCGGTGTTCTCGAAAACTGTCGGCGGCGATTTTCTGGGCATCCTGAAAATTTCCGCCATGAACCGCACCACCGGCTCCCCATTAATCCCACCGTACCTGCAAAATAAGGAGTTTCTGGAATGGTACGATCACACTGCCGACAACGTCGTGGATTTTCCGAATGCCATCTATCCGTTGGTTTTCTCCGGCGCTCTGACTGATCCGGATTACAGTGACCCGGAACTTGCGCCCTGATGGAACCTGTGGAGTAACAAGCCATGGATGAACTTTTTTCGACCCTGTCAAAGTCGGGTAAATATATTTTTACGGCGGCTGACCTGCTCCTCATTGTGGCTGCGTCTTTTTTTGCGTCGCAGATCATCCTCACCGCCCTGATTCACCCCGGGACCGAATCTGTTGTGCGCTCCGGCGCCGTTGCTTTGATTGAGGGCCCCTCCCGGAAAAGCCATGGGGGAGATGTCGACGCGGCCGCAGTGCTTGATAGAAACCTGTTTGGCAGCCGTATCAGTCAAGTCCCTTCCGGCGGGAACGAGACGGTGGTTCTCCAGGGAGGCCTTCCTGAAAGCGCCCTTCCCCTCCAGCTTCTGGGGACGGTGGTCAGTGTCAGGGGTGGACGCTCATTCGCCATTATTCAAAATACCAGCACGAAGGAGCAGCAGTTGTACTTTGCGGGAGACCCGGTTGTCGAAGGGGTGACCTTGGTCTCGGTTGACAGGAACAGGGCCATATTGATGAGGAATGGGCATCGGGAGGTCCTGGAGAAGGCCACGGACAGGGTTGCCGCCCCACCGGCGAGGAGACCCGGCGCTCGGGTGATCAGGCCCGGAATTGCAAAAAGAGCCACTGGCATAACTGTGAGGAAGGTTGCGGCAAACAGCTATGTCATGGATCGCAGGGAGGTCGACGGTGTTCTCAAGGACTTCAGCAAGCTTCTGACCCAGATCCGCCTGGTCCCACACTTCTCCAACGGTAAAGCGGACGGGTTCAAGGTCTTTAATATCCGCCCCAACAGCCTCTTCATGAAGCTTGGCATGGTCAACGGCGACATCCTTAAGCGGGTAAACGGGCTGGAGATCTCCGGCCCCGAACAGGCCCTGCAGATGTTCCAGCAGTTAAGGGACGAAAACCGCATCACACTGGTGATCGAGCGGTTCCGGAAGAATCTCACCCTTCAGTATGAAATAAGGTGATAATACCATGAAAGAGCGAATCTCCAGAAAAATACCAGCGGTCATCCTCACCGTTATCCTCATGGCCCTGCCCATGAAAGCCCTGGCCGCGCCGGCCTATAAAATTGATTTTAACGATGTGGATATCCGTAAGGTTATCGAGACGGTGAGCGAGATCACCGGCAAGAACTTCCTCATCGATGATCGTGTCCAGGGGAGGGTTACGGTGGTTGGCCCCAAATCCCTGACCGCAGACGAGATCTACCAGGTATTTCTGTCAGTCCTGAGGGTCAAGGGGTATGCCATGGTCCCCGCGGGCAAGATCAACAAGATCGTGCCGGCGGCCAACGTCGCCACCTACAATATGGACACGGAGGTAGGCACTACGGTCAAGGGAAGGAAGGGAGACCAGTACGTTACCCAGGTCATACACATCCGGTATACCAGCGCGGGGGACCTTAGAAACCTCCTCGCTCCCCTTATCCCCAAGAGCGACAGCATCAGCGCCTACGGTCCGACAAACCTGCTCATAATCACTACCACCGAGTCTCTCCTGGCCCGCCTGGTTCAGATCATATCCGTGGTGGACGTGGCCGGGGCACGGGAAGAGAGCCGTATCATCAAGGTGAAATACGCCCCCGTGGATGATCTCGCCGGGAAGATTACCCAGATCATTCAGAAGCAATCGGGTCCGGCGGTCGCGCCCCGCCGATCGGCCAGGGGCATCCAGCCGGCGCCGGTGACTGGACCGGCGGCGACAAAAATTATCCCGGATGAAAGGACCAACTCCATCATTGCCATTGGAGATGTCCAGACCCTCGACCGGGTGGAGGACCTTATAGGGCAACTGGACGTTGCAATGCCGGCGGGGACCGGGAAAATCCACGTCTACTACCTGCAGAACGCGGATTCGGATGATCTTTCAAAAGTCCTCATGGGGATCCCCGTGGAACAGGTATCCAGCCAGACAACGGCGGCCCCGGGCAAGGCGACACGGGCTGCTGCGCCAAGATCCGGTACAAATAAAACGGGTGTCTCGATAATCTCGGATCCTGCCACGAATGCACTGGTGATCACAGCAAACCCCGAGGATTATGCCGTCCTGGAATCCGTGATCAGGAAACTTGATGTGCCACGGGACCAGGTCCTCGTGGAGGTCCTCATCGCGGAGGTGTCCATGGACAAGACACTCTCCATGGGCGTCGAATGGCGGGCGGCCAACAGGTTCAGAGACGGGACCCTCGGTTTTGCGGGATCAACCTTCGGCGCGCTTGATTCACTGGTTGTCTCCTTCCCCAGCACTCCCCACGGACTTGTCGTCGGAGCCCTCGGCGAGACGATCTCCTTTAATCTGGGCGGGCAGGTGATTGATGTTCCCAACCTCGGGGCCCTCATAAGTCTGCTTCGCACCGATTCGGACATTAACATCCTCTCCACCCCGACTATCGTGACGACTGATAACCATGAGGCCGAGATCGTCGTGGCCCAGAACGTCCCGTTTCAGACGAGCACGAAGTTCGATTCCAACAATCAGCCCATCATCACCTTCGATTACCGGGATGTGGGCCTGACCCTGAGGATCACCCCGCAGATCAACTCCCAACGGTTTGTCAAGCTGGATATTTTTACCCAGCTCGAGGCCCTGGTTTCCAACACCATCAGCACCGGCCTTTCTCAGGTAGTTGCACCCACGACACTCAAGCGCAAGGCCGAGACGAGCGTGTTTGTCTCCGACGGCCAGACGGTGGTTATCGGGGGGTTGATCAGGGACAACCAGACGCGGGTCGTCAGCCGGGTTCCCGTGCTTGGAAGCCTGCCCATACTCGGGGCCCTTTTCCGCAAGACTTCAACCGTTGCGAGCAAGACGAACCTCCTGATCTTCCTGACTCCCCATATTATCTCCAATCCCAAGGAGATGCAGGAGGTCTCCCGATCGAGGGTCCAGCAGCAAAATCTACTCCCCTCAAAGATAATGGAAAGCACAGGGTTGGTTAAGCATCCCGCTGATGATGGAGAGAATGCTCCGGGTCAACCCGGGGAAGAGGGGAAATGAAAGGCCGCACTTTTTCCGAGAGGCTCAGTGAAGCCCTCGTGGAACGGGGCCTTCTGACCATTGCCCAGGCCGAGGAGGCGAATCTCCAGATGGAGAGGATGGGAACGACTCTGGAGGAGGCGCTTCTTCGGCTGAACACACTGGGGGAAGCTGAAATACTTGCGATCCTCGGGGATGTATCCGGCGTACCCTTCGCTGATGACCTTTCCTCCCGGGTTCGTGACGAGGATGTTGAGCGCCGGATCCCCATTCAATATGCGCGTAAACATTTTCTTTATCCCTTCGTGGACGCTGAGACCGGGGAGGCCAGGGTCGCCGTAAATCAACTGGACCATGAGGTACTCGAAAATGTCAGTGTCTTTCTCGGGGCGGTGGTCAAACCCGTACTCTCAACACGAAGGGCCATATCCGAGGCCATCAATCTGACCTACGAGAGATCATCCGATTCGGCCGACATGGTCATTGAAAATCTCGATAACGGTGACCTTGCCATTCACGCAGGTGAGTTCGATGAACCGCAGGATCTCCTCGACTCCTCCGACGAGGCTCCCATCATAAGCTTTGTGAACTCCCTCCTCTATGAAGCTGTTCGCCGGCGTGCCAGCGACATCCACATTGAGCCCTTTGAGGGAGACCTCTCCGTTCGATACCGGGTGGATGGGGTCTTGCACAATGTCCACTCCCTGCCCCAGAGGCTTCATTCTTCCATAATCTCGCGAGTAAAAGTCATGGCGGACCTCGATATCGCCGAAAAACGCCTGCCCCAGGATGGGAGGATCAGGATCAAGATCGCCGGCAAGGACATTGATATCCGGGTCTCGATTGTGCCGACCCGTTTTGGGGAGCGGGGCGTTTTGAGGCTCCTGGATCGATCCCAGGTGCTGTTGGGGTTAGAGGAGATCGGAATGGGTCCGGAACATCTCAGCTCAATGGAGAGGATCGTCCATTCAAGCCACGGCATTACCCTCGTGACCGGACCGACGGGAAGCGGAAAAACAACCACCCTGTACGGGGCGCTTACCAGGATCAACTCTGCCGACAGGAACATAATAACCGTGGAGGACCCGGTGGAATACCAGCTCCGGGGGATAAGCCAGATTCAGGTGAATCCGAAAATTGATCTTACCTTTGCCAACGGGCTTCGATCCATTCTCAGGCAGGATCCCAATGTAATCATGGTGGGTGAGATACGCGATCTGGAAACGGCTGAAATTGCGATTCAGGCCTCCCTGACCGGCCATCTCGTTTTATCGACCCTTCACACCAATGACGCGGCCGGAGCCGTTACCAGGCTCATCGACATGGGGGTTGAGCCGTTTCTTGTCGCGTCCTCCGTTACCGCGATTCTGGCACAGAGGCTCGTCCGAAAGATTTGTCCCCACTGCGTAGAACAATACGCCCCACTCGATGAGGAACTGGCAGAACTGGGCTGGAGCCAGGATGATATACCCGAGGGCCGTCTGCACCAGGGCGCAGGGTGTGATCAATGTCTGGGAACCGGCTACGTAGGCAGGACGGGTATCTATGAACTCCTTTTGGTCACGGACAGGATCAAGACAGCGGTTCTGAAAAATCCTGACAGCGGCACCGTCTACCGGATCGCCATAGAAGAGGGCATGAGAACGATACGGCAGGATGGAGCCAGGAAAGTCCTGGATGGGGTGACCACTGTGGAGGAGATTCTCAGGGTTACCCAGGAGGAATCCGGCCATGCCCCTGTTTGAGTACAGCGCCCTGGATGCCAGGGGCAGAAAACGGGCCGGCTTCGTTGATGCCGGAACCCTGTCTGCGGCCCGCGAACGGTTGAAGGCCGATGGCTTTTTTGTGGTCTCACTGGAAGATGCGGCTGCCGGAAAGGATGATCCCTCCTCCAGGGAACTTTCCCTTTTCGGGCGTATGAGCCGGAAGGACCTTGCCACAACCGCTCGTCAGATCGCAACATTGCTTAAAGCCGGTCTCACGCTCGTGCAGGCATTGGAAGCTCTCATGGAACAGGTTGAAAAGCCGGCCGTTCGCAAGGTGTTAAGCAGCGTTCGCAACGGAATAAACGAGGGAAAATCCTTTCATGAGGCCCTGGCGGAGCATCCATCTGTGTTTCCGCCCATCTATATCCAGATGGTGAGGGCAGGGGAATCGGGGGGGTTTCTGGATGCCATTATGGCGCGTCTGGCGGTCACTCTGGAGAAGGAGACCCGGCTCAGGAGCAAAGTCCTGGCGGCGCTTACATACCCGATTATCATGACGCTCCTCGGTTTCACCTTTCTTCTCTTTCTTTTCGCCTATGTTGTTCCCCAGGTAGTGGGAATCTTTTCGGATTTCGGCAGGGTGCTCCCGCTGCCCACACGGATTCTTCTCTTTGTCAGTGACCTGGCCTCGCGTTTCTGGCCTGCCCTTGTTGCCGCCGGCGTGCTGGGTTTTTTGCTGTATAGAAAACTGGCAGCCAGCGCCAGGTTCGGGCCGGTTGTGGACGGCCTGAAGCTGAAAGTGCCCGTGTTTGGCCGACTCGCCCTGAAGATTGCCACCGTCAGGATGTGCTTCATCCTCGGATCTTTACTCCAGAGCGGTGTTCCTCTTTTGCGGTCCCTCGAAGTTGCGGGACAGGTAATCGGAAACCGGGTGCTCAACTCGGCCGTTGGGAAGGCCGCCATGTCCGTCTCCCGCGGTGGGTCCCTGGCAGACGCACTGCGGGCCGGCGCCGTATTTCCACCTCTCGTATCGAGGGTTATCGCGGTGGGGGAAGAGAGCGGGGACCTGGCCGGGATGTTGACTAGTGTAGCGGAGTCCTACGAGGAAGAGGTAACCACCTCCATCCAGGCGCTGACCTCGGTTATGGAGCCCATCCTCATTCTTCTGATGGCAGGGGTAGTGCTGTTTGTCGTCCTTGCGGTGCTTCTTCCCATCTTTGATCTGAACCAGCTCGTAAGATCGGGATAGATGTACTTTTTTCGAGGTTGTCACAATCGGTTTTTTTACAGGAGAAGAATTATGAAAAATCCAGCAGGTGAACGGGAGAGCGGGTTCACGCTCATCGAGCTCATGGTGGTCATGGTTATTCTGGCAACACTCATCACCATCGTTGCTCCACGGTTTCTGGGCGAACCCGAGAAAGCCAGACATCTGAAGGCCCAGGTGACCATTTCCAACCTCGAGACAGCCCTCAAGACCTATTATCTGGATAACGGGTTTTATCCGACCACAGATCAGGGTCTCGATGCACTGGTCAAAGAACCTGCAACCGATCCGGTTCCCGGAAAATACCGCGACGGGGGTTATCTTGAAAAGGGGAAGGTGCCTCTAGACCCCTGGGGCAGGGATTACATCTATCTCTCTCCCGGTCTGCATGGAGAGTTCGATATCGTTTCCTATGGGACCGATGGGGTTGAAGGAGGCGAGGGGAAGGATGCGGACGTTGAATCATGGACCCTTGAGTAAAGGACCGTGGGGCAAATGTCCTGTCTATGGAAATTACAGGGATGCGGCAGCCGTTTCAGATGGGGGGTTTACCCTCCTGGAGCTGGTCATAGTTATGGTGATCATCGGCATCGCCGTCGGGATTATCCTGCCGAGACTGCCCGATATCTCGGGGTTGGAGACGGACCGTGGAGTCCGAAAACTGGAACTGCTGATCAAACTCACCAGGGATCGGGCCATAACCCTGAGGCGTTACTACAGGCTGGATTTCGACCTGGACCAATCGGTCGTCACGGCGTCATACTTCGGCCCTGAGGACAAATATATTCCGGATGAGGATGTCAGGACCCTCCGGCTTCCCGAACAGATGAAAATAGTGGACGTGGTAACAGCCGGGGAGGGGAAGAAAAACGAGGGCATCGGAAAGATCCATCTGTCGCCCCGGGGGATTGTCGAACCTTCGATTATCCATGTTGGGGACAGGAAAGGGAGAATCCTGAGTATTCGACCGGAGATGTTGAGCGGGGTAGTTCGGCTGGAGGATGGGTATGTGGAACTCTCAGCGCAGTAGCCACCGCCGAAGCCCCCACTGCAGCTTCCATGAGGCGGGTGACGGTTTTACCCTCCTGGAGATTCTCGCGGCTCTTGCCGTCCTGGCGGCGGGCCTGTTGATCCTGCTTCAGACGGATGGGCTTAACAACACCCGAACCCTTCACGCCACCCGCCTCATGGGGGCTTCTTTTCTGGCACGGGAGAAGATGGAGGGGATAATTTCCAGCGGTGTCCCTGACTCTACCCGGGATGAGGGCAAGGATGAGAACGGAATATACACCTGGTCCGATACCGTCTCCGATGCGGAATTTTCCGGGGCCAGGGAGATCAGCCTTACGATAAAGTGGATGGAAGGCACCAGGGAAGAGTCCTACCATGTGGTTGTCTACCTGCCGGAATAAGATGCCATGAGCAGCGCCATGGCATCGAAACGGGCTTCGGGGGGAGAGCGGGGCGTTGCCCTTCTTATGGCCATTGTGGCGGTGCTCCTCCTCTCCGTGGTGGTGCTGGATACGAGGGCGGGGGTGAATCTGTTTGAGGATATAGCCTATAATGCCGCCTATGAGCTTCAGACCGAATATATCGCCCGTTCGGGCCTTGCCCTGGTACAGGCCGCTCTGGAGAAGGACGACACCGGTGTCGATTCATTCAGTGACGATTGGGCGGCCGCCAATTCGGCCGGCACAATACCCGTCGCTGATCTCGGTTGGGTAAGCGGCAGGGTCGAAGACGAGGAGGGGAAACTGAACCTTAACACGCTGGTCAACAATGACGGCGAGACCGATGGGGCGACGGCAAAAGCGGCCGGCCGCCTCTGGTCCCTGCTGACATCTCTCGGTATTTCAGAGAGCCGTGCGGACGAAATCGTCGCCGGCCTTACCGACTGGATGGACGAGGACAACATCGTCCTGGAAAATGGGGCCGAGGACCAGTACTATTCAGACCTGTCCGTACCCTATGCCTGCCCCAATGAAAGGCTTCGGACAGTGGGTGAGCTGGCCCTTGTCAGGGGGGTCGGCGACGCACTCCTTAACCGCGGTGAGGGGAAGATTCCCCCTTTGAGAAGATTTGTCACCATATACGGGGGGCAGAACGGGAAGATAAATATCAATACCGCACCGGCGGAGGTCCTCATGGCCCTGACCCCGAAGGGGGTTGAGGGAGTTGACTACATAATTGACCGGGAACTTGCCGATGAGATCGTTTCGGTCCGATCCGATGCCCCGTTTACGACAACCAACGAACTGAAAGAGAGGGTGGCGGATTTTCACGAGGACCTCTACAATCAGGTTTTAACGCTGATTGACGTAAACAGCAGCCATTTTTCCGCCGTTATAACCGGAGAGACAGAGAGGTCTTCCAGCACAGCGGTCGGCATCTTCGCCAGGCAGGGGAAACATGTCAGCCTTGTGTACTACAGGGGGTTCTGATAACTTTACCGCTCATGGAAATGTTTACTCAAACCGGCACAGGCATAGCCCTTAATGAAGGCGGAGACGTTACGGCAGTTGAACTTTCCGCTAATCTGAGAGGAGTTTCACTGAGCCGTGCCGCTGCTTTTCCGGGGGAAGGGGAGACGCTCTACGACCGCTGGGCCTCAGCCCTGAGGCTTGTCGTGGAAAACGGATTTTCTACGGAGAGGATCGTCCTCGGGGTCCCTGATGTTCTCACATTTCACCGGACCCTTTCCTTCCCGTTCGCCGGGCGCCGACGGGTCAGCCAGGTCCTCCCTTCGGAGCTGGAGGGTGAAATCCCCATCTCGTCCGATGAATCGGTTTCTGATTTTATTCCTTTTACCATAAAAAAGCATGGATGCGAGGGTGTGGCCATCGCCTGCGATCGGGAACTGGTCCGGGAGGTTTTAAGAATTTTGCCGGCAGGTGTTTCCCCGGCGGCGATTCAGACCGACGCCATCGGATTGGCCGCTGCGTCCGCTTTCGGCGGAATCGTGGATGGAGGCATCCTTTACTGCGGCGAGGGAGAGGCTATCGGTATTGGATTTGTCTCCGGAAGAACGTCCGCACTGAGGAGAATGCGGCTTGCCGGTGACCCCGCCGGACAATTGAACAACATGGTGGATATGACCACCGGTCTCATGGCCGAGGGGGGCGAACTCCTCCTGGCCTGCGGTTCTCTCCTCGAACCCTTCCTGGCTGCGTTCAATGAGGCCGGTGTGTCCAGGGTAACAACCGCGAGGGACTGGGCCATCTTCAGTGAAAGCGATCTGACCGTTTCTGGTGAATCCGGTCAATACCTTCCCGCACTGGGGTTGGCCCTCAGGGCGCTGGGCCGCCGGGAATCCTCGTCCTTTGACCTTCGTCAGGGATCCTTTAAACCCGGAAGCGCACTTACCGCACTGAAAGGGTCTGCATTTCGGACCGCGATTCTGGCCGGCCTGCTGCTCCTTCTGGGCGCCGGGTACCTCGGGGGTGAGTACACCGCCGCGAGGGACGGATATCAAGCCTACGCCGGGACGCTCAGTTCCTCCTTCAAGAGCATGTTTCCGGATTCGAGGGTCGTCAATCCTGTGGCCCAGATAGAGGAGAAAATTTCCACCCTTCAGAAAAAGGCCGCCGATTACGCTGGTTTTTCCGGCAGGACCGCTCTCTCGGTACTTGGGGATCTCAGCCGGGCTATCCCCGGTGATCTGGACCTGAGGATCAACGAACTGTCCCTGGATTCAGGCCGGCTCCGCCTGGAAGGCACAGCTTCATCCTTCGATGCCATTGACAGGATCAAAGGCGCACTCGATAAATCCGGAAAGTTCAGAGAGGTCAAGGTCCAGAATGCACGGGTAGGCGCCGACCCTTCCAAGGTTTCTTTCCGTCTCCAGATGGAGGTTCCTTAACTTGCGCAGCTTTCTTCTTCGCCTTTCACAAAGAGAAAGGGTCGCCATCACTCTGGGGGCTGTCTTCGTCCTGGGCGCCATTCTGTACGGCCTCGTTCTCTCCCCTGCCCTGGAAAAGCGAAGCCGGTGGTTGAGTATGGCGGTTCGAAAAAAACAGGAGCTTGCCAGGTTCGAGGAGTTGAAAACCAGATACGTGGAACTGACCCGATCACTGTCCGGCTTTGAGAAACGTATCGGTTCCTCCAGAGGTGGAGATTCACTTCTTGCCCGGCTCGAATCGGGAGCCAGGGAAGCAGGCATTCAGGACAAGATCGCATCAATGAAACCGCTGAAAACCAAGATGGAATCGGGAATCGAGGAATCATCAGTGGAGATCAGGCTGGAAAAGCTGGACCTTGGCTCTCTCACCGGGTTTTTGAAAAACGTGGAGGATAAGGGCCGTCTGATCAGGATAAGGCGGATCCGGATCAAGGCCCGTTTCGACGATCCCAGTCTGCTTGACGCCACGTTGCTGGTCAGCACCCTGGGGGGGAAATGAGACGGTTCGGCGCGGTCAGATACGCGGCCTACGCGCTGCTATTCCTGTCGATGACGGTGATCTTCCTGATTTCGACCTTTCCCGGGGACCGGATGGCCGAGATGCTGAACGGGCGGATGAAGGACGTCACCGATGGAGCGCTGTCCGTTGATTCGGCGGAATATGTCTTCCCCATGTCCATGAGGGTGACGGGGCTCTCCGCCAGGTTGGGCGGGGCCGATGTCGGCCTCGGGAATGCCACGGTATCCATGGGCCCGAGGAGCTTAGTGGGAAAGGACAGGAGGGCCGGGATTGTCCTGAATGGGCCATGGGGCGAACTGCCCGTAACCCTTGAAATGACAGGGCGTACATGGAACGTGAGGGGCAGGGGAGAGGGGATCGAACTATCCCGCATCCCCGGCGGGCAGGACCTCCCAGTGAAGCTCTCGGGCCGGCTTTCCCTGGATGTTGATCTTGAAGTAAACAGCGAAGGGCCGGGGAAGATATCCGGCAAGGGGAACGCACGGGTTGAGGCCGCTTCCATCTCCGGCGGTGCCTTGGACATCCTGGGCGCCGGGGCTCTGAAAGTCACCAGCGGTGTTGTTTTCTGGACCATCGAGGATAACCTTCTCACGCTCGGCGAGGTCGCCATCCAGGGCGACGTCATCGGCAACGCCAGGGGGACCGCCCTCCTTTACCCCTCGAACCTTGAAAATTCCCGGATTAACATGACGTTCACACTGCGCCCCTCGGCGGCGTCGCGCAAACGGCTGGCCCCCCTGTTCCTCCTCGCCGGGGCCGGCGCAAAGGCCGACGGGTCCATCACCGTAAAGGTGAGGGGAACGTTCCGACGGCCGAAGCTCAGCCTGTAAAAACAGTCCAGAGTTGAAAGTCCAGAGGCCAGTGTGCAACGTCCAACGTCCAATGTCCAACGTGGCAAAACCGATGCACAGCAGTGGCTAATCAGACGATGTCATTGCGCCTGTCCGCCGTAGCTTTACGCGAAGGCGGAAGCCGATACCCGCGTGACTTATCACGGCGAAGCTCAGCAAGCGAAGACGACGCGGCAATCCCGGAGATCAAAAGCTAATTTAACACGGAGTACACAGGGTTTCACCAGCCTTCGCTCTTTGAGCTATGGCGTGGCAGGCAGAGAAGATCACATTCTGGTCTCACGCCAAGCCGCAAAGTAGGGCGCATCCCCTCACCAAAGCTGATTTCAGAGAAATCCTTCTCCCTGTGGGAGAAATCAGATGAGGGGAACATGAACGGGCGCTGGAGTGCCGTTTGAAAATACGGGTGTATAAATTTCTTGATTTAGCCCCTGGGGATGGGTATTCTCAGGTCAGCGAACCCCCCGCGCTTCTGTCCGGCCTGCCGGACACGCGTAATTCCGGGGGGTGTTTCTTTTTCAGAGCCCGCGCTTCTGGCGGATGTTGTCCAGGTTGATGCCCGATTATGAAGAGAGAAGAAAAAAATTGAATCATTTTTCAGATTTATAATTGATGAGAACTTCGCAAAAAGTCATCCACGCACCCTCCCCCGGCCCCTCCCCTCAAGGGAGGGGGGTAAAAGTGGAACCCGACAAGCGTGGGGAATAAAACGAAGTCATTACTCTTCCTCTCCCCTGGGGGGAGAGGACCAAGGTGAGGGGGAAAGTGGACTCTGAACAACGAGTTTTTTCCGGTTGGCATAATGCCGCCGGCGGGTTATTATCCGACGCGAGTTACAAAACTGTATCGAGTTGTCATGGGTAGAACGGGTCGAAAAAATATTGCCGGATGGCTGATTATGGCCGCGCTTTTGACAGCGGTCGTTCTGCCCCGATCAGCCTTTTGCATGTCGAGGCGCCCCCCGGAGCCGGCCTATGTCCCGGGGCATGTTCTGGTCAAGTTTCAAGACGGGGTTCCCATGGAAAGGATCGAGGAGATCGTGGCCGGGCAGAACGCCCGCATCGACAGGAAGCTCGGGCGCATCGGGGTCTACCTCGTCATCCTGCCGGATGGGGCTGATGTTATGGACGCGGTGGCCAGGTTCGCGGCATTTCCCGAGGTCCGGTACGCGGAGCCCGACAGGAAAGTCCGGTTCCAGGAGGACAGATGAAGGCCAGGTTTGCAGCAGGCATGATTACAGCTTTTTTTCTCCTCTCGCTGGGGGCCCTCGCCCTGGGGCGGCCCGTTAATCGTGGAGGAGAGGTTTCAGGAAAATGGAACCGTAAGAACTACGTCCCCGGGGAGGTGCTGGTAAAGTTCCGGCCGGGCACGGATGAATGGGACCGGGACCAGGCCAGGAGGGGCATCAGGGCGGGTGAGCACAGGCGGCTCGGCCGCATCGGCGTGGAAAAGGTGGAGCTCCCCCCCGGCATGAGCGTGGAGGATGCCGTCAGGACGCTGGAGAACGACCCCCGGGTGGAGTATGCCGAGCCCAACAGGAGGGTTGTTTACCTGGGCATACCCATCCAGCTGCCCGATGATCCCGCATTCCTAAACGGAAGCCAGTGGTACCTGAACAAAACGCCCCTCATCAGCGGTTCCGTGGGCTCCAAGTCATTCTCCGTAGATGTTGACATCGATGCCCCGGAGGCGTGGGGGGTGATGGGGTCGACCTTCGACTCGACCATGACGGCCGGGGTCGGCGTCATCGATTCGGGGGACGGCTCGGCCGGCATTTTCAGCGATTCGACGGGGTATATCCCCAACCACGAGGACCTGCTCAATTCCCTGCTCTTCGTCAACACCGGAGAGGCATTGGGAACCGGTTTAGACAATGACGCAAACGGCTATGTCGACGACGTCAACGGCTGGGACTGGGCCGATTTCCCCAATGACAACGCCCCGGCCGACACGCCCGTAGATCCCGACGCACCCTATCATGGTACAAGAATATCGGGGATCATTGCGGCGGCCTGGGGCAACGGCACGGGGATCGCCGGGATAGGGATGGAAGCCCTTCGGGTCCTTCCCCTCCGTGGCGGTCCGTTCGCCAGTGACTACATAGCTGCCATAGGCTACGCCGCCGCCCTGGCGGACACGGGGGAGAACGTGCGGGTCCTCAACGGGAGTTGGGCAATCATTCCTCCGGGGCAGGACTACCCGCCCCTTAGGGCCGCCATTACGGATGCCGGCGCGTCGGGTCTCATATTCGTCGCCGCCGCCGGGAACGACAATTCGGACCTCCCCGAACTTAATAACGACATTGTTCCCGTCTACCCGGCCTCCTACTCCACCTCCCTCACCAACGTCCTGTCGGTGGCCGCCGCCGACAGCACCGGGGCCCTCGCTGACTTCTCCCATTTCGGGCCCGCCTCCGTCCAGATAGCCGCCCCCGGCACGTTTATCTACGCAACGTCCGGAGGTTTCAACGGCTATGCCTACGTCAGAGGGACCTCCTTCGCCGCCCCCATCGCGGCCGCGGCGCTGGGCCTGATCATGGCGGCCGACCCCGGTCTTACGCCCGCGCAGGCCATAGGCCGGCTTATCGATGGAGGGGATTTCGACGCCCGGTTAGCCGGAGTAGTGAAATCGGGCAAGCGCGTCAACCTGGCCGGCGCCCTGGCCCCGTTTTATCCCTACTCGGGGTTGGCTCCCCTGGATGTGACACAGTCCATCACCATGTACTCCGATTCCATCGGCGCGCAGTACGCAACCTTTATCAGCGCGGTCAGCAGCAGTAGATCAATCGCCGTCCTTAAGGGGGATGCCGCCGCAGGGTGGGCCGTGTCCCCCGTGTCGCCGGGCATCGCCAGCTTCACCCTGTCCTTCACGAATGTCTTGGACCCCGTGGGTTCCTGGGAGACCGGCCCGTGGAGGGTGACGGGGATCGCGCCCTTCACGGCCAACCCCGCCGTGGGGAACACCGTCGCCTTTACAAGCCTGCTTGCCATCGCCGGGACCCCCACATGGTCGGTAATGGATACCTCGGTCGGATCCATTGATCCTGTTACCGGGGTATTCACGGCGCTGGCGGAAGGGCGGACGCGGGTCAGCCTGAGTATCGGCGGGATACCCGCCGATACCAGCGGAGTTATCATGGTTATGCCCCCGCTGCCATCCGGAGGCGGCGGAGGATGCTTCATCGCCACGGCGGCTTTCGAGTCCTACGAGGCCCCCGCCGTGAAGGTGCTCAGGGATTTCAGGGACGACGATCTTTTGACCAACGGCCCGGGAAGGTGGTTTGTCGCCATGTACTACCGGTATTCGCCCCCGGCTGCCCGATGGCTTAACGGCCACTCTTGGCTTAAACCGGCTATCCGCGTCCTCCTGTTTCCCCTCATCGGCTTCGCTTGGGTGTCCCTGAAAGTCGGACCCGTCTGGGCCGCCCTGCTGCTCACCCTTTTACTCATGTCCATGGTTTTCCTGACCTGGAAATTCGGTTCATCCGGTTAATGCGTAAAAGATGGTAAGAAAAGCTATTTCAACACGGAGTACACAGGGTGACACAGAGTTGAGGCAAACCAAACTAATTGTTTTTACAGACTGAGCTTTGGGAAAAACTGTAACGCAGAGGGCCACGGAGAGCACCTCTTCCAGGTGCTGTCGCGAAGGGCCGCAGAGAAAACCTTGAATCTTTGGGTTAGGGAGCGGCTCACCGCGATAAGGCATGTATTTTACCACAGCGTGACCACTTGCAGGTCACCCCACAGGGTTACACATGGTTTAATGAAGTGGGGACGCGTCTTACTTTGCGTAACTTAGCGTACTTTGCGGTGAACCAGCTTTTTGTCTGCTTACGCACTGGGCAGGAGCCGACTTACCGCAAAGTTAACGAAGTTTCGCAAAGTTTAAAACCAGGATCCTAATGGGTTGCCCTTCTCAGCGGCTCCCTGCGATGCGGCCGGGACTGGCCGCCTCTGCGAGCCTCTGCGTTAAGGCTTTTGATCTTCTCCGTGAAACCCTCTTTTAAAACCCTGTGGAGCAGCCTGCCAGAGGCTGCACTGTGTTAAATTATCTTTTCTTCTTTTTCTAACCCTTGATTACGCACAGTGGCCTCATCCTGGCCACCTTTGAGGCGATGCCCGCCCGGTGAACCACCTCCACCACACGGGAAACCTCCTTGTATGCCTCGGGCATCTCCTCCATCAGCGATGTTTTCCCCGAGGCCCGGACGAAGATCCCCCGGTCCTCCAGTTCCCGGGTAATTGACCTGCCCCTGGCTTGCCTGATAGCGGCCTTTCGGGACAGAACCCTCCCGGCGCCGTGGCAGGCGCTCCCGAAGGTCTCTGCCATGCCCGTTTCCATTCCCCTTAGAAGGTAGGAGGCCGTGCCCATGTCGCCCGGGATGATGACGGGTTGTCCGAACGGTCTGTAATCGACCGGCAGGTCACGGTGCCCCGGCGGGAAAGCGCGGGTGGCGCCCTTCCGGTGGACGGCCAGGAGATGCTCTTTTTCTCCAACCAGGTGAGACTCCAGCTTTACGATGTTGTGGGCCACGTCGTAAACCAGCCGGAACCCCAGGTCATGGGGACCCATGGAGAAGAAATCCATCATTATCCCCCGGACGCGGTCCATGAGGCACTGACGGTTTGCCCACGCGTAGTTGGCAGCACACTTCATGGCCCCCCAATAGCTCCGGCCCTCCGGAGAACGGAAGGGCGCGCAGACCAGCTGCCGGTCGGGAAGTTCGATGCCGTACTTTCCGGCAGCGCTTTTCATCCTCTCCAGGTGGTCCGTGCAGACCTGGTGGCCGAACCCCCGGGACCCGGAATGGATCATGACGGTTATCTGATCCTGGTGTATCCCGAAGGCGGCGGCCGCCTCGGGGTCGAATATCCGGTCCACGTACTGGACCTCCACGAAGTGGTTTCCGCTGCCCAAGGTCCCCTGCTGGGGCGCCCCTCTTTTCAGGGAACGGTCGCTGACCTGCGCCGGATCAGCGCCTTCAAGGCAGCCGCCCTCCTCGGTGTGGGCCAGGTCGTCGGGGTCTCCGATGCCTTTCTCCACCGCCCAGCGTGAACCTTTGACGAGGACCTTTTCCATCTCGGTTCCACCCAGTTTGACCGCCCCCTTGGAACCCACCCCCGAGGGGATCCCCGCGAACAGGGAGTCGGTAAACCGTCTGAGGGCGTCCCTGGTTTTCAGGGCCCTCCGGTCGAGCCCTGTGCCCGCCAGCCTCACCCCGCAGTTTATGTCGTACCCGGTGCCGCCGGGGGATATGATTCCGTCGTTCTGAACGTCGGTTGCCACGACCCCGCCGATGGGGAGGCCGTACCCGAAGTGAATGTCCGGCATGCCCATGGAGGCGCCGACGATACCGGGCAGTGTGGCCCCGTTGGCAACCTGGAGGAGGCTCTTGTCCTGCCGGATGTCCTCCATGAGGGCTTCATCCGCATAGATGATCCCGTGTACCCTCATTCCGGGAACGGTTCCAACGGGGATTTCCCACTTGAACGGCGCGATTTTTTCGGGGTTTATTTCAGCCAATATACTGTCCCCCGGCAGCGTGTCGGAAAATATCGACACGCCAGGTTCCAGATAGTTGAAAGCCTTATCGCAGAGGGCCACGAAGAGCGCCTGTTGCAGGCGCTGCCGCAAAGGGCCGCGAAGGAAAATCCCCAAACATGGTTTTAATAAAGGTCCCGGGGATTTTTGGGACGCAAGGAAGGAAGCTATCCCTGTTTGGTTTCCTTGATGGCGTTGTTTTGATCCACGTAGACCAGTGACGGTTTGTGGGAGAGAACATCCTTGGCCGCAACATGGCAATAGCACGCGATGATTATAATATCCCCCTTGCTTGCCTTGTGCGCGGCGGCTCCGTTAAGGGCAATGGCGCCGGACCCCCGTTCGCCGAGGATGGCGTAGGTCTCAAACCGCTCCCCGTTGGTGACGTTGTAGATCTGAACCTGGGAGTAGAGGGGGATCCGGGCCGCTTCCAGGAGGCCCTTGTCAATGGTGATGGACCCTTCGTACTCCAGGTCGGTGCCCGTTACAGTCGCACGGTGGATCTTGCCCGCAAGCAATGTGTATCTCATCTTATCTATGCCTCCAATTTTGATTCCAGTCTTCCTGTTTTTAAAATGGTGTTGTCGATAAGTCTGGCGCGGCCCACGAAAACGGCAAGAACGAGCAGCGCGCCATCCACAATGCGCTCAACAGGGGTAAGGTCCCCGGTGTTCACCACCCGGATATAATCCACCCTGGTGTGCGGCTCTCCCTCGATTATGGATCGAACACGGGCTTCAACAGTTTTCGTGTCCCGAACCCCGGAGGCCACTATCCTTTTCGCCTCCTCCAGTGATCGACTGAGGGAAAGGGCGCTTGCACGTTCCTCCGTGGAAAGGTAGGTGTTCCTGCTGCTCATTGCAAGGCCGTCGTCCTCCCGTACGATGGGAAGTCCGATCACTTCCAGGTCGAGATCGAGATCCCGGGCCATCCTCCTTATTACCAGGTACTGCTGGTAATCCTTCAGGCCGAAGTATGCCCTGTGGGGGCGGACGATGGAGAAAAGTTTGGCCACGACCGTGGTGACGCCGTCGAAATGGCCCGGTCTGGACCGGCCGCACAGCACATCAGCCAGTCCGGCCACATGGACCGTGGTACAAAACCCGTCCGGATATATCTGCTCAGCCGTGGGGGAGAAAATGGTATCCACACCGGAATCGCGGCATAAAACGGCATCCCTTTCCATGTCTCTCGGGTAGCTCTCCATATCCTCGTTGGGGCCGAACTGGGCTGGATTGACGAATATACTCGCTACGAGGGTGTGGTTTTCCTCCCTGGCCTTCCTCATCAGGCTCAGATGCCCCTCGTGGAGGAATCCCATGGTTGGGACAAACCCGATCCGATCACCGTCGTGCCTCCGGCGAACCGCGTACTCGTGCATCTGTTCAATGGTCGAGATGACTTTCATCCTTCAGTTTTCATCCCTACTCGTAGCTGTGTTCCTCATCGGGGAACTTCTCTTCCTTTACGTCCCTGACGAACTCCCCGAGCGCTCTTTCCATCTCGGCCCCAATTTGTGCATAGCGTTTGACGAACTTGGGCACAAACCGGTCGTAGATGCCCAGTACGTCGTTAAAGACCAGAACCTGCCCGTCGCAGAAAGGACCGGCGCCGATACCTATGGTGGGGATCGCAAGATCACCCGTGATTTTCCTTGCGGCCTCAAGCGGTATTCCCTCCAGGACAATGGAGTAGGCGCCGGATTCCTGGACGGCTTTCGCGTCCTCAAGGAGGGCCTTGAGAGCTTCCTCTCCGCGCCCCTGGACCCTGTAGCCACCCATCTGGTGGACCGACTGCGGCGTGAGACCGACATGGCCCATCACGGGAATTCCCCTGGCAGACAGAAATTCGATGGTCGCGGCCATGCGCACTCCACCCTCGATCTTGATGCTTTCAGCGCCGGCCTCCTTGAGGAATCGGGCGGCGTTTCCGAAAGCCTGTTCGGGGCCGGTCTGATAGGAACCGAACGGCATGTCCGCAACCAGATAGGCGTTTTTACAGCCCCTTCCGGCGGCCCTCGTGTGGTGGAGCATGGCCTCCATGGTGACAGGCAGTGTGTTGTCGTGTCCAAGCACGGCCTGTCCCAGTGAATCGCCGACGAGGATAATCTCGGCCCCGGCCCGCTCCCCAAAAAGGGCGGAGGGGTAATCGAAAGCCGTCAACATGGCTATTTTTTCCTTTCCCTTCATCCCCATGATGGTCTGGTTTGTGATCTTTTTTTTCATATTCACCTCAAAAAAAAAACCCCGTATGCGAACGGGGGCTGCCGATAGAACACAACTTCGGTACTGGTCCCCGTCCCGGTCCGACTCAGGCGGATCCGAGCGGCACGTAGAACTGTACCCCTTTTCTCATCCTTCGGATCTCCCGGACCAGGTCCTGGAAGTCCTCCGGTCTCCTGACGAAATCAACATCAGCGGTGTTGATGATCAGGAGAGGGGTGTGATCGTAGCTAAAAAAGAACCCGTTGTAGGCCTCGTTGACAGCCTCGATATAATCGCGGCTGATCTCCCTTTCAAAGCCCCTGCCCCTCCTCCTGATACGCTGCAAAAGCACATCAGAGGGGGACTGAAGGTAAATCACGAGATCCGGCCGCGGTATCCTCTGGTCCAACAGGTTGTAGATCTGCCGGTACAATGCCAGTTCATCTTCGCTGAGATTTACCGACGCGAAGATACGATCCTTGGCGAACAGATAATCGCAGATGATACTCTGGCTGAAAAGATCCTGTTGTGCAAGCTCTTTTTGCTGCTGAAAACGGCTCAGGAGAAAGAACATCTGGGTCTGAAAGGCATGTCTGGCCGGGTCGCGGTAGAATCCGGGCAGGAAAGGGTTGTCCTCAACCCTTTCGAGGATAACCCTTGCCCCGAACTCCCCGCCGATCATCTCCACGAGGCTCGTTTTTCCGACACCTATGGGTCCTTCGACCACGATATATCTTTTGTCAATCATCGCCCAGTCTCCCCATGGGCCCGATTCCCTGTCCAGGGTATTTTTTTTCGGCCTCCCGAGCGGTCTCCCCGACAGTCCTGTCAGTCCCCGGTATTTTCAGGAGGGGAGCCAGTTCACTCAGCGGTTCCAGGACAAATCGTCTCGCTCGGAGCCGCGGGTGCGGGATTGTCAGCTCAGGGGAATCCATCGATAAATCGCCAAAAAGAAGGATATCCAGATCGATGGGTCTCGGCGCAACCACCCCGGGAGGCCTGATCCTTCCCATGGTTTTTTCGATCTGATGGAGATATTTCAGGAGGTCGGCTGGTTTTAGCGCCGTGGAAACGGAGGCGGCAGCGTTGAGAAATGCTCCTCCCTGGACTTCGCCGATCGGATCCGTTTCGTATGTTCCGGACAGCGCTTTGATCGTGATGGCAGGGTGGCTGTCTAACATCACGACGGCGTTTCTCAGGTTGAGCGCCCTGTCACCCAGGTTGCTTCCCATGCCGATAAAGACCATATCCCCGAAAGTCATCATTTTTTGATTACGATGCAACCATGCTGCCGGAAGGGCGCTACCACTGCAATCGGCCCATGCGCGTGAGGGCCTCCTCAAGGCGCTGCTCGCTTACGGTAAGGGAGATGCGGAAGTACCCCTCGCCGTGTTTTCCGAACCCGTTCCCCGGGGTGAGGACGACACCCGTCTCCTGAAGGACCCGGGAGACGAAATCTGCCGAGGACAGGCCCGGCGGGGTGGACACCCAGAGGTAGAAGGTGGCCTTGGGCACGGTGAAGGAAAACCCCATGCCGCTTAAAAAGCGGCATGCCAGATCCCTTCTTCGCTGATAAATACCCCGCAGTTCGGCCACCGGCGCCTGGTCGGATTGAAGCGCGGTGATTCCCGCCTCCTGGACGGCCTGGAAAATTCCGGAATCGATGTTGGTCTTGATCCTCCCGAGCCCGGCCACCGCTTCGGCATTGCCCGACGCGAACCCGATTCTCCATCCTGTCATATTGTAGGTTTTCGACAGGGAGTGAAACTCGATGCACACATCCCTGGCCCCTGGAGTTTGCAGGAAGCTTACGGGAGGCGCATCGTCGAAGAAAACCTCAGTATAGGCGGCATCATGGCACACCAGAATCTCGTTCTCAGCGGCAAAGTCAACAGCCTGGCGAAAGAAATCCCCATTGGCGCATGCTGATGTCGGATTGTTGGGATAGTTTAGAAAAAGCAGCCTGGCGCGCTGAAGCACGTCCTTCGGCACGGCTTGAAGGTCGGGTAGATACCCGTTTTCCTCCTTCAGGGGCATGAAATAGGGAACCCCTCCGGCAAAAAGGGCGCCGATATTGTACACTGGGTAGGCCGGATCGGGGCAGAGCACCACGTCGCCCGGATTGACGAAGGCGAGAGGAATGTGAGCGATGCCTTCCTTGGATCCGATGAGGGAGACGATCTCTTTTTCGGGATCAAGGTCCACACCGAAACGTGAGGCATACCATTGGGCAATTGCCCGGCGGAAGCTCAACAGCCCATCATAGCCTGGATACTGGTGATTAACCGGATTTTCCGCGGCATTCTTCAGGCGGTCAATTATGTGTGGCGGTGTGGGAAGATCCGGATCGCCGATGCCCAGGCTGATGATGTCAACCCCCTTGGCCGACAATGCGGTTTTCCTGCGGTCTATCTCGGCAAAGAGATATGGGGGGAGCATCTTTAACCTGTCGGCCTGTTGAATTTTCATGGTTGTCCTTCCGATACTAATCCAGTCCGAGAACGTCAGCCATGGTGTACAGGCCGGCCGGCTGGTTGACGACCCACCCTGCGGCCCGAATGGCGCCCAGGGCGAAATTGTCCCGATTGTGGGCGCGGTGGGTCAGCTCAAGGCGTTCCCCCGGCCCTGCCAGGATGAGGGTGTGTTCCCCGACGATGTCCCCCGCCCGGATGGTCTGAATGCCGATCTCGTCTTTTTTCCGTTCCCCGATAAGCCCACGCCGTGAATAGCACGCGGTCTGGTCCAGGTCCCTCCCGAGCGCATCGGCTACCACCTTGGCAAGGCGCATGGCGGTGCCGCTCGGGGCGTCCTTTTTGAGCCGGTGATGGGCCTCGATGATCTCCACGTCATAACCGTCCCCAAGGGCCCCGGCCGCCGCCTCGGCCAGCTTGAACAGAAGGTTCACCCCTACACTCATGTTTGGAGCAAAGACGATGGGGAGAGTCCGTGAAAAGAGGGTCATCGATGTGACCTGATCGGAGGCAAGACCGGTGGTTCCCACAACCGCGGGGATCCCGGTTTTCACACATGCTTCAACGTAAAGAAGAGCCGCGTCGGGGGCGGAAAAATCTATGAGAACATCGGACGCCTTGAGGAGCGGGTCAATTTCACTGACCAGCGGGATTCCAAGATCACCTTTGCCGGCCAGTAATCCGGCGTCCTGTCCCAGGGCCGGATGCCCTTTTCTTTCGATGGCGCCGGTCAAACGAATGTCGTCAGCGGCCTGCACTGCTCCGATGATGGCGCGGCCCATTCGGCCCGCAGCGCCTGAAACGATTATCTTGATCATGAAAGGACCTCCGACCCCCATCAGGAGAGTTTTATACCGAACTCTCCGAGGGTCTTACGGAGCTTTACTCTGGAGCCTTCAGACAGGGGAACCATGGGCAGCCTGAATTCATCCTTTATGCGGCCCATCATAAAGAGCGCCCCCTTGACCGGGATTGGGTTGGTCTCGATAAACATGGCGTCGCAAAGTGGCAACAGCCGGTGATGAAGTTCACGGGCCTTCCCGACATCACCCCCGAGAAAGGAACCGGTCAGGTCCGCCATCTGACGGGGAGCGATATTGGACACGACAGAGATAACCCCTCTGCCCCCAATACTCATGAGAGGATACACCATGGCGTCCTCACCGGAGAGGATAACAAAGTCGTCAGGGACCATCTGGAAGGTGTAGCTGGCCTGCTTCAGATCGCTGGTGGCGTCTTTGAGCCCAACAATGTTAGGTATCCCGGCCAGCCTGCCCACCGTTTCGGGAAGCATGTTAACCCCGGTTCTTCCGGGCACATTGTACAGGATGATGGGTATATCCACCTTTCCGGCAACGTAGGAAAAATGCTGGTAGAGCCCCTCCTGGGTGGGTTTGTTGTAGTAGGGGGTGATCATCAGACTGGCGTCGGCGCCAACTTCCTTGACCCGCAAGGTGAGCCTGGCCGCTTCCTCCGTGGAGTTGGAGCCAGACCCTGCAATAACGGGCACACGGCCGTTCACATGCTCAACAGTGATGCGCACCACCTCGATGTGCTCCTCGTGGGTCAGGGTCGAAGCCTCGCCCGTGGTGCCGCAGGGTACCAGGCCGTCGATTCCATTGTCGATCTGGAAGTCGATGTGCCGGCGAAGTGCCTCGGCATCGATTCTACCTCCGGAAAATGGGGTCACAAGAGCCGTCATGCTTCCTTTAAACATTTTTACCTCCCGAGACAGTCTCCTCAGTCAGTTGCCCGCGGTAGACAATGTGGGCAGCGCCCTCAAGCTTTGCCCGGCCGTGGGCGGGATCGACCGGATCGGTGTGAATGGCAAGAGATTCTCCGCCGTGAGTCCTGACCTCCACCGGCGGCGTAACCAACCCGCGGGCGGCGCAGATGATCGCAGAAGCAACTGCACCGGTTCCGCAGGCCAGCGTTTCGCCCTCAACGCCCCTTTCGAAGGTCCTTATACGGATAGTTCCGGTGTCGGAAACCGCCACGAAATTCACATTGGTGCCGGCCGGGGCGAATCTGGGATGGTAGCGGATCTCCCTGCCCAACTCAGACACGGGGGTGTTGTCAAGATCCGCGTCGGCCACGAGAATCACTGTGTGAGGAACACCGGTGTCGATGAAGCCGGCCTCAATCTCATTTCCCCCTCCAATGCGAAGGGAAAACAACCGCTCCATCCCCTGCGGGGGGGTGAGCTGCACGCGGACCCTGCTTCCCCGCATCTCGGCTTCGATGGGCCCTGAGATAGTCCTGAAGATCATGGAAGGTCCGGCAATTTTTTCGGTAAAGGCAAATCGGGCGGCGCATCGCGCTCCATTACCGCACATTTCCGGCTCACTCCCGTCGGAGTTGAAAAAACGCCAGGAAAAATCCAGCTCGGGATCGTCATGGATAAGTATAAGGCCATCAGCGCCCACCGAATGGCGCCTTCTGCACACCTGTACGGCCAGGGACGCCATTTCATCTTCCGGGACAACGCCGGATCGATTGTCGATGATGATGAAATCGTTCCCCGTGCCGCTCATTTTTGTAAAGTTAACGGGAAAGTTCATATTACTCCTTGAAAAACCGTTCCCCTTTGACGAGGTCCTCAAGGGACTCCCGGTCCCGCACAACCTCGAAGCGCCCCCCTCTTACCATAACCTCCGCGCATCGCGGCCGGGAGTTGTACTGGGATGCCATGGAAAACCCGTAGGCCCCCGCGCTCATCGCTGCCAGCAGCTCACCGGAAGCAACCTGGGCGAGCAGCTGGTCCCTGGCCAGGAAATCGGTGGATTCACATATCGGTCCGACAACGTCCGTGACAATCTCCTTGCGATCGGCCCTGACCACAGTCTTGATCTCGTGGTAGGCATCATACAGGCTTGGACGGAGAAGGTCGTTCATGCCGGCGTCCACGATAACGAAATTTTTTGTCGAGCCCCGCTTGTTGAAAAGGACCCTGGTTATGAGCGCCCCGGCGTTCCCCACCAGAACACGACCGGGTTCGAAGATGAGGGTTCGGTCGGAGTTTCCAACCGCGCGGAGGATCGTTTCGGCATAGCTTGCGGGCAGCGGAGGAGACTCCTTGTCATAGACAATACCAAGCCCTCCGCCGACGTCAATATAATCTATCCTTATCCCGTCGTTTTCCAGATGGTAGACCAGTTCCATCATTTTGGATATTGCGTCACCGAAGGGGGTGGCAGTAGTCAGTTGCGAGCCGATATGGCAGTCGATTCCCACCACATCCAGATGGTCCATCCCGGCGGCCGTCCGATAAAGGGAGCGTGCTTCGACTATCGGGATGCCGAACTTGTTTTTCTTCATCCCCGTGGAAATATAAGGGTGTGTCCCGGGGTCGACATCAGGGTTCACGCGCAGGGAGACCGGAGCCACCATTGACATGTCTTCGGCGATGCGTCCAATCGCCTTCAACTCCTCTTCAGACTCGACATTGAACATCAGTATTCCAGAGGAAAGGGCATGCCGGATTTCGTCATCCCTCTTTCCCACGCCGGAATAGACGATCTTCCCGGGGTCGATACCGCTTTTCATCGCCCTGAAGAGTTCTCCGGACGAGACGATGTCGGCGCCGGCGCCCATGGATCCCATCAGGTTCAGGACGGCAAGGTTGGAGTTGGATTTCACCGAGAAACAGACAAGATGCCTGACGTCGGCGAAGGCTTCCTCAAACACCCTGTAATGACGTTCGATGGTAGTGGCACTGTACAGGTAGAAAGGTGTGCCAACCTCACCGGCGATGGCCTCTACCGGCACCTCCTCGCAGTAAAGCTCGTTTCCCCTGTAGGTAAAGTAGTTCACTTGACGCACTCCGACGAGCCTCAGCGAAATAACCAGCTAAAAAGGACACTCAGCCTAACAGAGAGAATCAGGGGCTGTCAATTGCCGGGGCATTGCCCGGGGGCAGGATGTCGTCCGAACCAGCGGGAGAGCTGACGTTTATTGCCGAAGGCGTTTTTTCCGGGCCCCAGATCCCTGTTGGATTAACCGGCGGCCCCATGACCCCGCAGGAGCCGGACATAACGGCCAGGGCCAGAGCGCTAATCAGCGCCGGTATTCTGATCCAGGAAAACACGGGCCTCTTCCATGGCTTTTTTGACACGTCCGGGTGCAGTTCCACCGGCAACATCCCTCCGTTTCACCGAAGACTGAACGGACAATGCGTCATATACATCCTGATCAATTTGTTCACAGTAACGCCGCATCTCGTCGAGGGTAAGATCAGTGAGGGCACATTCCCTCTCCAGACAGTCGCGCACCATTTCCCCCACAATTTCGTGAGCCCTCCGGAAAGGGACATCCCTGGTGACCAGGTAATCCGCCAGGTCGGTGGCAGTAGTGAAACCGTCCACAGTGGCCTGCTGAAGCCGCTTCCGGTCGAATCTGGTTTTGGAGATCAACCCCGTCATGATCTCAATGGAAGCTGAAAGGGTGTCGGCCGAATCAAATACAGGCTCCTTGTCCTCCTGCAGGTCGCGGTTGTACGTCAAGGGCAGGCCCTTGAGTATAACCAGGAGGGACGTCAGGTTGCCGATGGCCCTTCCGGCCTTTCCCCTCACGAGTTCGGCCGGATCAGGATTTTTCTTCTGGGGCATCATGCTGCTTCCGGTGCAGTAGGAGTCCGGCAGGATGACGAAAGAGAACTCCTGCGTGGACCACAGGACGATCTCCTCAGCCAACCGGCTGAGATGGACCTGACACAGAGCTGCGGCGAAAAGGAATTCCGCCGCAAAATCCCTGTCGGAAACAGCGTCCATGCTGTTTCGCGATATCCTGGAAAAACCAAGGTCCAGCGCTGTTTTTTCCCGATCAATGGGAAATGTGGTCCCGGCCAGAGCGCCGGCGCCGAGAGGGGAAACGTCAAGGTTGTCCACCACTTGGGCAAATCGTCCGTGGTCACGTCTGAACATCTCGAAAAAGGCCATGAGATGATGAGAAAGCAGGACAGGCTGAGCGCGCTGCATGTGGGTATAACCGGGCATCACCGTGCCAAAGTGTCCCTCAGCCGTCCGGAGGAGGGACTCGAGGAGAGCGCCCAGGAGATCGCCCAGCCGTCCGGACTCCTCACGGATGAACATCCTGAAGTCCAGCGCCACCTGGTCGTTGCGGCTTCTGGCCGTGTGAAGCTTCAGACCGGCGTCCCCGACAAGGTCGACGAGAGAGGATTCGATGTTCATGTGAACATCCTCGAGGGCTTGGTCCCATTTCAGTGTTCCGCCGTCGATCTGTGCCAGGATGCTCTTCAGGCCTTCAACTATTTCTCGCGAGTTTTCCTCCGGGATAATGCCCCTCTCTCCCAACATCCGGGCGTGGGCAATGCTCCCATCGATATCGTGGCGGTAAAGCCGCTGATCGAATGAGACCGATTCGGAAAACCGTTCCATAAGATCGGTGGTTTCCTCCTGGAAACGACCCTTCCATGGTTTTTTGCTCATGCTGTCATCCCTTCAATGTCGAGATCCGGTTCCGTCCCGCATCGGTTCTCCTGTGTTCTATTCAGAACGATGCCGTGAAAAGGTTACTTGTCCCGAGCCTTTGCCATGGCGCTGATCTGCAGACGCAGGGCGTTGACCCTGATAAAACCGGTGGAGTCGGCCTGGTCGAATACCGATTCTTCCTCGAAGGTGGCGAAATCGTGCATGTAGAGGGAATGGGGCGCTTTTCTCCCCACAACGCGGCAGGAACCCTTGTAGAGTTTTATCCTGGCGGTCCCGGTTACGTCCCGCTGGGTCTCCTCAATACACTTCAACATCCACTCCATCTCGGGGGAGAACCAATATCCGTTGTAGATCAGCTCTGAAAAGCGGGGGGTCAGGGAGTCCCTTTGATGCATTACCTCCCGGTCCATGGTCAGGGATTCCACCGCACGGTGAGCGTAATAGAGGATTGTTCCTCCGGGGGTTTCGTAAACGCCCCTGGACTTCATACCGACATAGCGGTTTTCCACCAAGTCAAGCCTGCCCACCCCGTGCCTGCCGCCCGCCTCGTTGAGGTGCAAGAGGAGGTTGGCCGGGGACAACGCTTTCCCGTCCACCGCCACAGGCGTTCCGCCCTCAAAATCCACCGTTATGTATTCAGGGGTTTCAGGGGCGTTTTCAGGCGCTACACTAAGGGTAAACATGGACTCGTCCGGCTCTTGCCATGGATCCTCCAGGATGCCCCCCTCATAGCTGATGTGAAGGAGGTTCCGATCGCTGCTGTAAGGTTTGTCTCTGGTGACAGGGATGGGGATATCGTGCTTTCGGGCATACTCCATGAGGGATGTTCTGCTGCCAAGGTCCCATTCCCTCCAGGGGGCGATGACGGTAATGCCGGGCATCAGTGCGTGATATCCCAATTCGAACCTGACCTGGTCATTTCCCTTTCCTGTGGCGCCATGGGCCACCGCGTCGGCGCCCAGCCGCCTGGCAATATCGATCTGCGCTTTGGCTATAAGAGGCCTCGCGATGGATGTGCCAAGCAGGTAGAATCCCTCATAAATGGCATTGCCCTTCAGAGCCGGGAAGACGAAATCCCTGACGAATTCCTCTTTGAGATCCTCAATAAAGACCTCGCTCGCCCCGGTATTCAAGGCTTTTTCCCTGATGCCGTCCATTTCATCGCCCTGTCCCAGGTCGGCAGCGAAGGCTACGACCTCACAACCGTATTCCTCTCTCAACCATGTGAGGATGACGGAGGTGTCCAATCCACCCGAGTATGCGAGGACGACCTTTTTTACCACAGGTTTTGCCATTATTTCTCCCTTGTTGTCAGCAGCCACTCTAAAATGGCTTTCTGTGCGTGCAGCCGGTTTTCCGCCTGATCGAAAACGATGGATGCTGGATGTTCCATCATCTCATCTGTGATCTCCTCGCCCCTGTGAGCAGGCAGACAGTGCATAATTCCGGCGCCCTGGGCCGCCGCATCAAGAAGCCTTCCGTTGAGCTGGTAATCGGCCAGGTCGTGCCTTCGTTTCTCTGATTCCTCCTCCTGGCCCATGCTCGTCCATACATCGGTGTACAGGAACTGCGACCCCGCCGCGGCTTCCACCGGATCCCTGAGAACACGGACCGTCCCGCCATTTTCCGCCGCCCGCCTCTGGCCCTCAGCGAGGAAGCCAGGATCGGGATCATACCCGGCGGGGCATGCGAGATCGAGGTTGAGCCCCATGGCCGCGCAGCCGATGATGAGGCTGTTGGCCACATTGTTGCCGTCGCCGACATAGGTAACGCGTGTGCCCGCAATCTCGTCGGTATTCTCCTTGACCGTCAGGAGGTCACCGATTATCTGGCACGGGTGGGCCAGGTCCGTCAACGCGTTGATGATGGGAATATCGGCTTCCTTCGCCAGCATCTCCAATGTCTCCTGTGAGTAGGTCCTGACGACCAGGGCGGACAGGTACCTGGAAAGAACCCTCGCGGTGTCGTTAAGGGGTTCACCCCGGGATAGCTGCACGTCTCTCGGGCTCAGAAAGATGGACTGTCCGCCAAGCTGGTGGATTCCAACTTCAAAGGACACCCGGGTCCTGGTTGACGGCTTTTCAAACAGAAGCGCAACGCTCTTGCCCATGAGAGGGCGAGAGGTGTCCTTTCCTCTCGGCTGATGCTTCATCTCCCGGGCCCGCTGGACAAGCCCAGCCAGTTCACCGGAGGTCAGGTCACGTAATGTGAGGAAGTCGCGTTTCATCCCGGAAAACCTTTCATCGTCATGAAAACATCTTTAAGGTTGGCAAGAAGACCGCGGATATCGTCCTCTCCCACAGTCAGGGGAGGGGTGAACCGGAGGGTTTTCTCCTGGACGGCGGTCACGAGATAACCTCTGTTCATCATAGACTCAACAATAGACCCTGCCTTGATGCTCAGTTCCAGGCCCAACAGAAGCCCCGCCCCACGAACTTCCAGGGCAACGGGCGTCCGGCCGAGCAGGTCCTCGAGGCCCTGCCGAAGGATTTTTCCCATAATGCGGGCACGGTCAAACAGATTCTCGGAAACGAGGGCGTTGAGTGTGGCCAGGGCCGCCGAACAGGCCAGGGGATTGCCACCGAATGTGCTGCCGTGTGACCCGGGTCCAATGTGGGATGCCACCTCTTCCCGCGCAAGCACGGCTCCAATGGGGAAGCCGTTCCCCAGCCCCTTGGCAAGCGTGACTATGTCGGGTGTTATCCCCGTCAACTCTGAAGCGAGGAGCGAACCGCATCTTCCCATGCCGGTCTGCACCTCATCAATGATCATGAGGACTCCACCCTCGCGGCATGCCCTCTCCGCCTCCCTTATAAAGTCCGGGTCGATGGGGTAAACCCCGCCTTCACCCTGAATGATTTCCATCAGGAAAGCGCAGGAATTTGGAATGTGTTTCACCAGAGCCGCCAGATCTCCAGGGCGGATGTGGACAAACCCCTCAGGGTATGGGGAAAAAGCTGCGTGGTGATGTTTCGGGTCGGTGGCCGTGAGAGCCTTCATCGTTCGGCCATGAAAGGCGCCGAGCAGGCTGATCACCGTGTGGCGTCCAGGGCCGTACTCGTCGTATGCCCATTTACGTGCTGTCTTGATGGCTGTCTCGGCCGCCTCGGCGCCGCTGTTGCAGAAGAAAACACGATCCATGGAGGTCAGGTCCGTCAGCCGTCGGGACAGATCGATCTGGGGGGAGTTGAAGTACCAGTTGGATACGTGGATAACCTTTTTCGCCTGTTCCCTGATCGCCGCCGTTACAGCAGGATGACAGTGCCCCAGATTGCAGGTGGCGATCCCGGCAACGAAGTCGACATACTCGTTACCGTTCGTGTCCCAGACCCTGCAGTCCTTCCCCCTTTCAATGACGATAGGATACTGCCGGTAATTGGGAAACAGGGTTTTTTCTGCCGTCTTAATGGCGCTGTCGATGTCCATGGGATTGGCACGCTCCTTAAATACGCTACTGGACGATCTCCGTCCCGATTCCCGTCTGGGTGAAAATCTCAAGAATGACAGCATGTTCGATACGTCCGTCAAGGATGTGAACTTTCGGGACCCCTGCTTTCAGGGCTTCCATTGCGGCTTCAACCTTGGGAACCATTCCTCCGTGGATTGTGCCGCTATCTATGAGGCTTCCGAGTTTTTTGATGGAAATCGACGAGATGAGTTCGCCTGCCTCATCCTGAATTCCAGGTACGTCGGTCATCAGGACAAGTTTTTCCGCACTGAGCGCCGCGGCCAGAGACCCTGCAACTGAATCCGCGTTCACGTTGTAGGTGTTGCCCTTCCCGTCCACCCCCACAGGAGCGATAACCGGGATGAAATCGCTGTCTTCCATCTTGATGATGATCTCAGGGTCGACCTTCCTGACCATGCCGACCCTGCCCGGATCGATGATTTCCGGGGGGCCATCCTTATGCGAATTTTCCTCGAACATGATCTTTTCCACGGTAAACAGCCCACCGTCCTTGCCGGTCAGGCCAACGGCACGCCCCCCATGCCTCTGAATGAGGGCCACGATGTCCTTGTTTACTTTCCCTCCGAGGACCATTTCCACGATATCCATCGTCTCCTCGTCCGTGATGCGGTGCCCGTGGACGAAAGTGCTTTCTTTCCCCATCCTGGCGAGGGTCCGCCCGATCTGCGGCCCCCCTCCGTGGACTATCACCGGTTTTATGCCGATATACCGAAGCAGGATAATGTCCTCGGCAAATTTGGATCGAAGAGCGTCGTCGACCATGGCATGGCCGCCATACTTGACGATGACGGTTTTACCCCGAAATGCCTTGATGTAGGGAAGCGCCTCCAGGAGAATATTTGCCTTCTCTATGAGTTTTTTCATTGTTCAAGCCTGGCCAGTTTCATGTCCTTCTCCGCTACCGCACGTACGGCTTCGTCAAGTTTCTTTTCCGTGGCCGCGACCTCGTCGATGCTTTGGGTAAGGTTTTGATAGAGCCAGGCGTTCTTAAGCCCTATGGCTGCGTGGGGAGCCAGTGAAGAAAGAATCTCGATATCCCAGGCATCGAATGGCCCGCCGTCTTCCCTGTCGTAAAATGCCATAATTGCAACGATGTTTCCCTTGAGTTTTAAGGGTGTGGCAACAATTCTGTCGGCACGGATTGAGCCGGGGAGGTCGGCTTTGCCATCAACCGCATCGTTCCCCGCGGCGTTGCCTGTCTCCACGGATTTTCCGGTTTGCAGCACCTTTGCAAATATTCCCCTTCCAGGGGCGAAAGGTTCCGGCGGGATGGAGATGTCCGATTCTGAGCTTACGGCCCTGACGGCCAGCAGCTTGCCCTGTTCCTCCACCGTCAGCAGAACGCAATGGTTTGCCCTGAGGTTCGTCCTCATCTTGTCCACCAGATTCTGGTAGATTTCTTCCGGGCTTTCACTCGCGGCCAGGGCGAAAACAACGTTGTTGATAAACGTCAGCTTCAGGTATTCCCTCTCGGCTTTCCGGTTTACGGAAAGATTGGCGATCTCCATGGAAACAAGGTGGGTGAAGGTGTTGAGAACGGCCAGATCGCTTTCGCTAAAGTCGCTCCCGTCAATTTTGTCGTTGGCGCTGATGGCGCCGACGACCTTCTGGTTGAAAAACAATGGTGTGCAGACAAAGGAAGGCGAATTATACTGTTTCGAAAACCGGGCCAGCTTTATCCTTTTGTCCTTGTTGACATCCTTGATAAGGACCGGCTTGGCGTTTCGGACGACCCACCCCGAAACCCCCTTCGAAACCGGTTGATGGATGGACTTCATGATCTCCGGGCTCAGCCAGGTTGACTGGGCCATCACGAGTTCCTTGCCGTTCTTGTCCAGCAGCATTATGGATACCTTCCTGGTTTCCATAATATCTGCAATCAGTTCGAGGGTTTTCTTCAGGAACTTGTCCTCGCGGAGGATATCCTCTTTGAGGACCTCATTCATGCTGAATGAGGTCAATTGCCTGGTGTGTTTTTCCAGGCGCCGCAGCCGTTCGAACTGCTTTTCCTCGCTCAGCTTAAGACGGCTTTTTTCCATAACGTTTCTGACAGTGAGGTGAATCTCCTCGGACTTGAACGGCTTCTGGATGATATCAGCCGCTCCCCGGGCCAGAGCCAGGCTTGCGGCCTTCCTGTCCTCCCTTCCCATCAGCATGATGACAGGCTGATGGGGGCTGTATTTTCGTATGGCGATGAGGGTGTCTGTTCCGGATAGTCCCGGCATCCTGTCGGCGAGAAAAACGAGATCGAAGCGGTCCGAAGTCCTCACGGCGTTTATCCCCTGTTGACCGTCCAATGCCTCCTGGATGGTGAAACCCTCATGGGACAGAAGGTCCTTCAGAGCCTGTCTGTGGATATTTTTGCTCTCTACCAGCAGCACACGTTTCATTTTTCCTTCCATCTCAATTATGGGTCAAAGGATGTATCGGCTGAGGTCCTCATCTCCGACCACATCGGACAGCCTTTCCTGAACGTATTTTGAATCGATGCTGATCTTCTTGTCCGTGAGATCCGGGGCGGTGAAAGACACCTCCTCCAGAAGCTTTTCCATGATTGTGTGAAGCCTCCTGGCGCCGATATTCTCGGTGCGGGTATTTACCTCCTCGGCCATCCTCGCGATTGTCTCGATGGCATCCGAAGAGAAAGAGAGCTCCAGCCCCTCGGTATGGAGAAGCTCGGTGTATTGGAGGATCAATGCGTTCTCAGGCTCGGTGAGAATGCGCACAAAATCCTCCCGTGTCAACGGGTCAAGCTCAACTCTTATGGGAAAACGCCCCTGAAGCTCAGGCAGCAGATCCGATGGCTTTGTCCCATGAAATGCCCCGGCGGCGATGAACAGGATGTGGTCGGTCTTGATCATCCCATGTTTGGTGGTGACGGTTGTTCCCTCAATTATGGGAAGCAGGTCCCTTTGGACACCCTCCCTGGAAACGTCAGGCCCCTGCCCGCCGGATCCACCGGAAATTTTGTCGATCTCATCCAGGAAGATAATGCCGTTCTGTTCAACCCGTATGACGGCCTCGGAGACAACCTTGTCCATGTCGATGAGCTTCTGGGCCTCCTCCTCGGCAAGGATTTCGGCCGCCTCCGGGATCCTGACCTTACGGGTTTTTTTCCTTCCAGGGAACATGCTGCCCATCATATCCTTGATGTTAAAGTCCATACCCTCCATACCCGGGCCACTGAATATCTCAACAAGAGGTTTGGACCTCTCCTCAACCTGGATCTCTACCTCCCGATCGTCCAGTTTTCCCTTGCGAAGCATCGCCCGGAGTTTCTCCTTCGTATCCACGTTTGGGGCCTTCTCCTCCCCCGGATCGGTGTGCCTGACAGGGGCGCCGGGCAGGAGAAGTTCGAGGGTGCGCTCCTCAGCAAGGATGTCGGCTCTCTCTCTGACGGATGTGGTGTGTTCCTCACGAACCATCTTGATGGTCAGCTCCATCAGATCGCGGACCATGGACTCAACATCCCTGCCCACATAGCCCACCTCGGTGAATTTCGTGGCCTCCACCTTGAGAAACGGCGAATCAGCCAGATTTGCGAGGCGCCTGGCAATCTCGGTCTTGCCGACTCCGGTGGGGCCCATCATTATAATGTTTTTCGGGGCGATCTCATCCCTGAGTTCTTCCGGGACCTGACGTCTTCTCCATCGGTTCCTCAGGGCGATGGCCACGGATCTTTTCGCCCGTTCCTGCCCGATTATGAACCGGTCCAGGCTGTCGACGATCTCTCTCGGGGTAAAATTTTTGTGTGTCATATCTACAGTAATCCTCAGCCTAGCTCTTCAACGTGGATCTGGTCGTTTGTGTAAATACAGATCCCGGAGGCGATGAGAAGGGCCTCATTGACAATTCTCGCCGCCGGCATATCCGTATGCTTCATCAGGGCTTCGGCGGCCGCCCTGGCGTAACCCCCCCCGGATCCAATAGCAAGAATTCCACCCTCCGGTTCCAGGACATCCCCGGTGCCGGAAATGAGGAAAAGGTCCTCCAGGTTACAGACGGCCATGAGGGCTTCCAATCGTCTGAGCACCTTGTCGGTGCGCCAGTCTTTGGCCAGCTCGACGGCAGCCCTGGACAGATTGCCGGAATATTGATCCAGCTTCTTTTCAAACCGTTCGAAGAGGGTAAAAGCGTCTGCGGTGGCGCCCGCAAACCCTACCAGAACCTTTCCCTGGTGTAATGTGCGGACCTTGCGGGCGGTATGCTTGATGGTTGTATCTCCCATGGTGACCTGACCGTCACCGCCCATGGCCACCTTTCCATCCCTCATGATTGCAAGCACAGTTGTGCCCTTCATGCCTTCCCTCCTTTTGCCGATGCCCTTGGATGGCTCTTGTCATAGACATCCAGCAGGCGTTCCAGTGTCACGTGAGTGTATCTCTGTGTCGTTTCCAGGCTTACGTGACCCAACATTTCCTGAATGGACCTTATATCAGCTCCGCTGTCAAGAAGGTGGGTGGCGAATGTGTGTCTCAGCACGTGTGGGCTGATCCGGTTGTTCAGGCCGCAGGCCCGGAGCCTTTTTTCCAGGCGTTTCTGGATGCTGCGAACCGTAAGGCGTGTGCCCCTTGTGCTCAGAAAAACGGGGGAGCGATCCCTCGCAGGCGGCCAACGATCAGTGGCTCTCAGATAGGTTTCCATCCTCTCCACAGCCTGTCTCCCGAGGGGAACGACACGTTCCCTGCTCCCCTTTCCCATTACCCTCACCGTCCTTCCCTCATGGTTCCAATCCGACAGGCTAAGGCCTGCCAGTTCACTGACCCGGATGCCGGAGGTGTAAAGAATTTCCCAGAGGGTGAGGTCCCGGAGATCAATGGGCCGCCGGCCGGCCGGTGTTTCGAGCAGCGCATTGACCTCGTCAAGGTTAAGGAACCGGGGTGTCTTTCGGCCGGCGCGCGGAACCGGGATGCCATCGCACGGGTTAAAGCTGATGAGGCCCTCCCGGACCATGTACCGACTGCAGGAACGTACAGCCGAGATCTTTCTTGCCATACTGGAACGGGTAAGGCCCCTTCTGAAAAGAAAACCCATATAGGAACGGACCGATGCAGGGGAATCCGGAGCCATTTCTCTCCCGGAAAGATATTGCCGGTATTCCGTAAGGTCCCTTCGGTAGGCGGACACCGTGTTGGGTGATGCGCCCTGCACGTCGGACAGATACCGAAGGTATTTTTCCACGAATGTCCAATCCTGCACGGGACTTCCCCCCGGTTGGCTGAAAACGGCATTCAAAAGGCAAAACCGATCCAGAAGTCTTTAGCAAACCAGTAGTATATTTCAGTTGATTTTCAATGTCCAGAAAATGACACTTTTCGCTTTCCGTGGAGTAAAAAGCCATGAACCCGCCACGCAGCCATGTACCCTTTTCAGGATCCTGTCATGAAGGGATATCGGCCAGGTATGCCCTCATGTGTTTCAGCGCCCTCTCAGCCATGGCTTCTTTTCTGGCTGCCTTGCCGAGCCGCTGACCTTCCAGGGGCGGGAGCAGACCGAACTGGGCATTTACCGGCTGAAAACCGCCCCGGGGAGTAGATGAAAGCCGGCCCAGCAGGGCGCCGATCATGGTGAATTCCGGCGGCGGGCACGGGGTGTTCCCAAGGATTTCCCACGCGGTATATATACCGGACATTGCCCCGCCGGCGATGGATTCCACATACCCCTCGACACCGGTAATCTGTCCGGCGAACGACAGCCATGGCGCCGAACAGGCCCTCTGAAATTGGTCCAGCAGGGCCGGCGCGTTGATGAAAGTGTTGCGATGGATACTTCCCAAACGTTCAAAAACGGCCCTTTCCAGACCCGGGATCATCCTGAATATCCTTTCTTGTTCCGGCTGCCTGAGCTTGGTCTGGAACCCAACCATTCCGAAGAGTGTTCTGCCCCGGTTTTCGGGACGTAGCTGAACGACCGCATAGGGCCTGCGGCCTGTCCCCGGGTCGGACAGCCCAACGGGCCTCATGGGGCCGAACGCCAGAGTCCTGTCGCCTCGTGACGCGAGAACCTCCACGGGAAGGCACGCCTCAAATAGATTCTCCTCCTCAAAATGGTGAGGCGAAACGGTTCCCCCTGTGCGGAGGGATTCAACAAGTGTCAGGTATTCTTCCTTCTGGAGGGGACAGTTGACATAGGAACCCGTTTCCTGATCCCCGTATCGGTCCTGGATGAACACCTTTTTCCAGTCGATGGAACCCGCTTCTATGGTGGGGGAAATGGCGTCATAAAATGCCAGAGCGCCCTCACCCAGGAGCCTCTCGATATCGGCGGCAAGGGCGTCGGATGTTAAAGGTCCCGTTGCGATGATGGCAGGGCCTTCGGAGGGGTCGGAGGGAAGGGATGTTATCTCATCGCGAAAGACGGTGATGTTGCCGTTGTCCTCAATGGATTTTGTGACAAGGCGTGCGTATTCCAGACGATCGACACACAGGGAGGAGCCACCGGGGATGGAAGCTTCTTCAGCCAACCGGATGAGCAGGGAACCGGCAAGTTTGAGCTCGGCCTTCAGAAGGCCGCCGGCCCTGTCGACACGGTTGGACTTGAGGGAGTTGCTGCAGACCAGTTCCGCGAGGTCGCCGGTCCTGTGAGCGGGGGATCGGTGAAGGGGCCGCATTTCGTACAGGTGAACCGGAATTCCTCTGCTCGCAATCTGCCAGGCGGCCTCACACCCGGCAAGCCCCCCTCCGATCACTTTAATCGGAGGCATCCACCTGCATCCGGTGCTTGCATTCTTTTCTCGGGCATACCAGAAATTCCCCATCGCGGGTCACCTTCCGGGTCATGACCCCATGCCCGCATTCCGGGCATGGGGTGGACACAGGCTCGTCCCAGAGGGCGTATTTGCATTCGGGGTAACTCGAGCAGCCGTAAAATGTTCGGCCCTTACGGCTTCTTTTAACAACCAGTTCACCGCCACAGCCTTCCTCCGGACAGTGTACCCCGGTGGAAAGCGGCAAGGTGCCGCGACATTCGGGATAGCGAACACATCCGATAAATGGGCCGCCACGGCCCTGTCTGAGAACCATGGGGCTGTCGCATTGGGGGCAACGCTCCTCAACTTCCTTTTCCCGGACCAACTCAATGCTGCAATCGGGCGCCCGTTCGAAATTGGAGGTAAACTTGCACTCAGGGTATCCGGAGCATGCCAGAAACTCTCCGGTCTTTCCGCTCATCTTTATCTGAAGGGGTTTCTGGCACTTCGGACACTGCTTGTCGGTCAGACCCCAGATAAAAGTTTCTGAATCCTCCAGCGCTATGTCAATCTCTTCCTCCAGGGGATCGTAAAATTCGGTGAGCGTTTCGATATAGGTTTTGTCCCCTCCCGCTATGCTGTCGAGCTGATCCTCCATTTCGGCGGTGAAACTTACGTTGACGAGGCGTGGAAATTTCGAGACGAGATAGTCGTTGACCCCCATTCCCAGAGCTGTCGGGAAAAATCGCCGCTGTTCCTTGATGACATAATTGCGTTTCTGGATGGTGTCGAGGGTGGCGGCGTAGGTGCTGGGCCGCCCGATACCCTTTTCCTCGAGGATCTTTATCAGTGTGGCTTCCATAAATCTTGGAGGCGGTTGCGTTGTCTTCTTCTCGACTTCAACATCGACGAGGGTGAGCTCCTGCCCTTTTTTCATCGGTGGAAGGGAAGGGCCACCGTTGGTTTCATCGTCCTTGCCTTCCTCGTACAGGGCCGTAAACCCCTTAAAGACGGTAACCTGGCCGGCTACCTGAAGGCCGAAAGGTCCGGCCTGGATCGACACTCTGGTTTTTTCCAGGATTGTGTCCACCATCTGGGAGGCCAGAAATCTCTTGAAGATAAGTTCGTAAAGCCGTGCCTGGTCCTTATCCAGGTATTGCGCCGCGGTCTTCGGGCTCAGTTCAGGATTGGTGGGGCGAATGGCCTCATGGGCATCCTGTGCGCCTTTCCTGTTGCGGTAGGCCCTGGGAACTTTCGGAAGATAGTCCGGACCGAAGACGCGGGCTATTTCCCTGCGGGCGCCTTCAATCGCGTCGTCGGACACGCGAAGGGAGTCGGTGCGCATATAGGTAATCAGCCCGGTTGTACCGGCTTTTCCGAGGGCCACGCCCTCGTAGAGCTGCTGAGCGATCATCATGGTCCTTTTGGCTGTGAATCGAAGCTTTCTCGCGGCATCCTGCTGAAGAGTGCTTGTAATGAAGGGAGGTGCGGGGCTGCGGCGTGCCTTCTTAACCTGGACATCGGTAATCGAATGCGACTCTTTCCGGAGCTGGGCCTGGATCTCCAGGGCGCGGGATTCATCCGACAGGCGATTTTTCGTCCCCCCGACCCGCTTGCTACCGACTGATACCAGGCGGGCCTTTATCACCGGAGGCCGGCCGGCCTCCAGATGCGAGAAGATGAGCCAGTAGTCCTCGGAGGAAAAGGCGCATATCTCCTTCTCCCTCTCGCATACAAACCTGAGGGCGACGGACTGGACCCTGCCGGCGGAGATGCCCCGTTTGATTTTTTTCCACAGGACCGGGCTCACCTTATAACCCACAAGCCGGTCGATGGCGCGCCGCGCCTGTTGGGCTTCGAACTTCAGCTCATCGGGCCTCCCGGGGTTCTCAATGGCTTTCAGAATGCCTTTTTTTGTAATCTCGTGGAAAAGGACCCGGAATACCTTTTCTTCGGGGATCTTGAGATGCCTGACTATCATAACCGCGATGGCTTCGCCTTCCCGGTCCGGGTCCGAGGCGAGCAGGATCCGGTCAGCATCCTTTGCCGCCTTGGAGATCTGGCTGAGGATTTTCCTCTTGCCGGGTATCACCATGTTTTTCAGGGTGAAACCCTTTTCCGTATCGACGGCCAGTTCCTTGGCGGGAAGATCGATGACGTGGCCGTTGGAGGAAAGGACCTCGTATTCCTTTGGAAGTATCCGGCTGATGGTTTTCGCTTTTGTGGGAGACTCCACGATTATAAGAGATTTTGTCATGAATTCCTCTGATTGTGGTTTGTGTTTTTTCCAACGCAGTTTCATTAGGGTTGAATTGGTTAGGTTCTAAACAGGATGCCGGTCCAATTGTCAACATCTTTTTATGTCCGGACCCGTCTTCGTCCTCCGGACTACGCCGTGGCAAGCTCTGGACTCCCTGTCACGCCGACTTGTCACGGAGAAGCTGAAAGCGAAGCCGGACGGACCCTACCGTATGGAATACGTCCCCCCGGGATTCTTTTCGATCAGCCCGGCGATCTCAAGATGTGACAGTTCAGTGAGGACCTTCGGGATCGGCCAATTAACCGCACGGGCGATTTCCTCGGGTCTCATGGGTCTTGTGTCCAGTTCCCTGATTATCCTGTTGGGCGGCAGGTCCGGCGCTTTTTTGGCCTGCGTCCGCTCGATCCCCAGGGAGTGGACCACATCAGCCGCGCAGGCTACCGGCACAGCGCCGTCCCTGATCAGTGCCAGCGTGCCCCGGGACATGGAGCTGTCCGCGCGGCCCGGGACGGCCATGACCTCCCTTCCCTGATCGAGCGCCCAGCGGGCGGTAATGAGCGACCCGCTCTTCAGGTCGGCTTCAACCACGACCACCGCAAGGGACAGCCCGCTGATGATCCTGTTGCGTTGCGGGAAATTCCAGCTCACGGGCTTTGTCTCCGGTGGAAATTCGGTCAGAATCGCACCATGCCTGGAGATTCTGGCCTTAAGAGGCATACTTCCCCGAGGATAGTCCTGATCGAGTCCGCACCCCAGGATGCCGATGGTTCTTCCGCCTGCGTCGAGCGCGGCGCGGTGGGCGGCGGTGTCGATGCCCCTGGCCATGCCGCTTACAACGGTGAACCCGTACCGGACCAGACTTCGGGAAAGTTTTTGCGCCATTGAAATCCCGTAAGGGGTTGGCCTGCGCGATCCCACAATTGCCACCGCCAGGTCATCGTCCTTCACCAACCGGCCGCTGACATACAGGATGCCGGGCGGCGAGGAGATTTCGTACAGCGGCCCGGGATATCCTGGCGCACCCAGTGCGACCGTCGTGGCAGGTTCCCGTGTTATGATGTGTGTCCCGGCCATTGTATCTCAGACGATCTCGAAATCAATGTGGCGGCGGGAAGCATCCACATGGAGGACCCTGACGGTAACGGCATCACCGATTCGGAAAATTCGCCCTGAGTGCTCCCCGATAAGGGTGAGCCCCCGTTCATTGAAGCGGTAGTAGTCGTCGTTCAGGGATGACAGGTGAACCAGTCCCTCGACGAAAAATTCCTGCAGTTCAACGAAAAACCCGAAGGATGTAATGCCGGATAGCACCCCGGAGAATTCCTGCCCCACCTTATCCTCCATGAACCGGGCTCTGAACAGTGAGAGTATGTCCCTTTCGGCCGATTCAGCGATGTGTTCGGTTTCTGTCACGTGGGCGCAGATGGCTTCCAGATCGGTGGTTTGCACAGGGGCAGCAAACCCCATTATGCCCTTGAGAATCCTGTGGATCATTAGATCAGCGTAGCGCCGGATCGGTGACGTAAAGTGGGTATAGTCGCCCAATGCCAGTCCGAAATGGCCGCTCGGGATGGTGGAATACTGTGCCCTCATCATTGACCTCAGGATAACAGTGTTGAGAAAACGTTCCTGGATGCTTCCCCTGGAGTCTGCGAGTATCCTTTTGAAGGGTTGTGGTGAACGGGCAAGCGCTGGGGGAACGTTATATCCCAGGGCTGCCAGAAGATGGTTGAGTTCCTCCACGCGTTCCTTGTCCGGCGGCTCGTGGATACGGTAAATTCCAGGTGATTCGGACTCGCGCAAGGTTCTGGCGACCACCTCGTTGGCCAGCAGCATGCACTCCTCCACCACCTTATGAGATGTGTAGCGGCTGGACCGGTAGATGTTTTCCACGTGTCCCAGGCTGTCCAAGACAACTTCAGGTTCGGGCAGGTCGAAGTCCAGGCTGTTGCGGTCCCGGCGCCTTTTCACCAGCCGTCCGAAAAGTTCGTGAAGACAGTCCAGGTTCTGTACAACCGGTCCCTGGTTCGCCGGAAATTGATTGTCGCCATCGTCTCCGCTGAAGTAGTTCTCCACTTCCCTGTAGGTCAGGCGGGCAGCGCTCCTGATCACCCCGGGAAAGAGGCGGTGCCCCGACAGATTGCCGGCCCGGTCAACCTCGACCCTGCAGGTAAAGGTCAAACGGTCAACATGGGGTTTCAGGCTGCAAAGATCGTTGGAGAGCCGCTCGGGAAGCATGGGGATGACCATGTCGGGAAAATAGACTGAGTTGCCCCTTCTGAACGCCTCACGGTCCGCAGGAGTCCCGGTTCTGACAAAATGAGAGACATCAGCGATGGCCACGAACAGGGTGATCACCCCGCTGGTGGATCGCTCCGCGTAAAGTGCGTCGTCAAAATCCTTTGCGCCGACGCCATCGATGGTGACAAAGTCAAGGTCCCTCAGATCCTGCCTTTCCTTCAACGAACCCCTCGGAACAGGCCCGGTGAGTGCGGCGGAGGCTTTGATCGCTGCGTCCGGAAAACGGTGGGGGATCTTGAATGCATGGACAACGGCCATGGTTTCCGACCCAGGATCATCGGGGTATCCCAGGACCTCTACCACAGCGCCGGTGGCTGCAATCCCTCGTTCAGGATATCGGGTGATTTCCACTACCACCATCTGCCCGGGGAGGGCTCCGCCTTCGGAACCCTTCGGGATGATAACCTCTCGCCCCAAACGGCTGTCGTAAGGCTTGCCGAACGATGCATCACCAGCTTTATTGAAATAGGCGACGATCTGTTGGTGGGCACGATCCACAATGCGGATAACGCGCCCAAAGGGCTTGCCGTGGCGGGCAGACCGTTCCACTCTCACGATTACCCTGTCGCCGTGCATCGCGGAATTAAGATAGGTCGGGGGGACCGCAACCTCCCCGGTATCGTCCTCCGGGATGAGGAGCCCCCTTCCTACGCTGTTGATACGGAGGGTCCCCGTTACCAGATGGACCATGGATGGGAGAGCGTAACGCCCTCCCTTTATCCGGATCACCGAACCGGCCCGGACCAGCGCATTCAAGGCCCTCGTAAATGTTCTCTTATCGTCTGCCGGGACCTTAAGCGCCACGAAGATATCCCTGTGCAGGAGGGGCCTGGTGGATTTCCCCCCCAGGAACTGAAGGATAGTCTCACTGTAGGGGTTCGACAGCCGCTTCTTTTTTACGCCGGGTTTTCCGGATGATGTTCTTCTTGACAATTTATCCCTCCGTGTTTTAATTGTCGCCTGTTATTCTAGCAAGATCGGGACCAAAAATGGCCTTTTACGGTCCTGTCGTGACAGGAATTTATTTGCGAAAGTGGCGGAACTGGTAGACGCGCTGGGTTCAGGGTCCAGTGGGGGTAACTCCGTGGGGGTTCGAATCCCCCCTTTCGCACCAGGTTCAGAGGACGCCCCCGGCGTCCTTTGCTTTTTGTACCCGTGCCCTCTGCCGGACTGTCACCCAGCTTCTGTTTGTCCTGGGGCGCTAAAAAGCCCGTCTACCGTTATTATGCTTGCGTTATTATGCTTGCAACCTGGAAAAAGATAAACAACTTAACCGCGTCCTCCGGGCGTAAAGGCAGGGCCATGCTGATCGGTGCACACGAATCCATATCCGGCGGACTGGAACGATCTGTGAAAAGGGCAGAGGAGGATGGCTGCGAAGCCATGCAGATTTTTTCGGGTTCGCCCAGCAAATGGTCCATGCTGCCTGTTCCCTCTGATGCGGCAGGAAAATTCTGGGAAAGCTTGGCGGAATCCCAGGTTCGATCCATCTTGGTTCACGGATCATATCTGGTCAATCCGGCATCACCCGATCGAGAGCTGTGGAAAAAATCCCTCGATGCCATGAAGGCGGAATATTCAAGGTGCCGGCAGATCGCGGCCGATTATCTGGTTGTCCATCCAGGATCCCACAGGGGCGACGGCCTTGAGGATGGCATCAGGAGAGCAGCGGATCTTTTTACCCGGGTACTCGAAGGCGCCGGGGACGGACCCGTTATTCTGCTGGAGAACACCGCCGGGGCAGGCAGTACCCTGGGAGGCAGCTTTACGGAACTCGGCCGAATCAGAGGGCTCATCCCATTTCCGGCCCGGATAGGGTTTTGTCTTGATACCGCCCACGCCTTTGCGGGGGGATACGACATGGGCACCGGCGAGGGAGTAAAAAAGGCCCTCGCCGGGATCGATGACGAGGCGGGAACGGGACCCATCATGGCATTTCACATCAACGATTCGGCAAGAGCCCTTGGATCCGGAATAGACAGGCACGCACGGATCGGAGAGGGCCTCATGGGGATGGATGGATTTAAAACCCTCCTTGGCCTGGTGGAGTTCAGGGGTTGCCCCGCTATCCTGGAGACGCAGCCCCTTCCCGTTCCGCGGGGCCGGTATAAAGACCAGGTGGATATTCTCAAGGGCCTGCGAATGGAGAGCGGCAGGAAATGAGCTTCCTGGTCCTTTTCTTTTCATCGTTTGTCGTGGCTCTTTCAGGCGCCCTGATGCCTGGGCCTCTTCTGGCGGTTACACTGGGGAACTCGCCGCATTACGGCTGGAAATTCGGCCCGCTCGCCATCCTTGGTCACGGGATTCTTGAGCTGGGCCTGGTTTCCCTCGTATTCCTCGGGGCGGGCCCGCTGCTCCAGGCGGGTCAGGTTCAGGGCTGGATCGGTCTTGGCGGTGGGGTCATCCTCGTATGGATGGGAAAGGGCATGTTCGCTGTCGTCAGGTCGGGAGAATTTACGGAAAAATCATCCGGTCCCGGCCGGAGTGGTCACAGGGCGGTGTTTCTCGGCATTGCCTCCAGCCTTTCCAATCCATATTGGACCCTGTGGTGGGCAACGGTAGGGCTGGCATATCTTACGGTGGCGGCTGAACGAGGCCCCATGGGGGTGGCCGTTTTTTTCGCAGGGCATATTTCGGGGGACCTCGCGTGGTATACCCTGGTTTCCATAACGGTCTCAAGAGGGATGGGCCTCTCGGACATGAAGTTCTATTCGGTTCTGATGTACCTGTGTTCAGGGGTTCTGGTGGTGCTGGGTTTCTGGTTCGTCTACTATGGCGCCCGCCTGGTGGTGTAAATTAAATGTCAAACTCCCAAACTTTCTTTTTTGATATTTATGGACTTTTAATTATGATACATTTAACAGAGCAAGAAACTGTTTAAATAAATTTGATTATTTATTTTACGAAAGGAGAACGGGATGGAAAAAGAACTGGAAAAAGTAAAGAGCGCCCTGGACGATTTCCGCAAAAAATTAGTGGACGTTGTCATGAAGGGGAAGGATGAAGCCGACAGGGTCACTAAATCGGCACAGATCAGGATCGAAATAGGGTCTTTGAAACGGCAGAAAAAGGATCTTTTCGAGGAACTGGGCGAGGCATTTTACGGAAGCTACAAAAAGCCCGGGAAAAAAGATGAGGCGAATATCGCCGAATTAGTCGCCCACGTCAAAGAGATCGATAAAAGATCCGCCGCACTTAATCGGCAGTTGAAGGCCGGTGCCAGAGGAAAGGCACAGACCCCCAAGCGCCGGGGCCGCCCCGCAAAGGGAGCTTCCACCGGGACTTCCAAAGCTGCCGCTCCCAAGCGCCGGGGCCGCCCCGCAAAGGGAGCTTCCACCGGGACTTCCAAAGCTGCCGCCCCCAAGCGCCGGGGACGGCCACCCAAGGCAGGCCAGGAGGTAAAAACTCCCGATGAAAAATAGTCCGAGGTAATAATGCAAACGGAGAAAATGACCCGCTTCGGTGTTTCGATGCCAAACCGGCTCCTGACACATTTCGATGAGTTGATCTCCGACAAGGGCTACGCCAACCGTTCGGAGGCTTTGCGGGACCTTGTCAGGGATTATCTGGTGGAAAGGGAGTGGGAGGCCGACGAGGAGACGGTCGGGACGGTGACCATCGTCTACGACCACCACGTCAAGGAGTTGGCAGACGCCCTGACTCACATTCAGCATGAGATGGGAACCTTGATTATCTCCAGTCTTCACGTTCACCTCACGCATACCCATTGTCTGGAGATCATCGTGGTGAGGGGCAAGAGTTCGGAGATAAGGAAGATGGCCGATCATCTCATCGGCACGAAGGGGGTCATCCACGGCAAACTCACCGCCGCCACTATCGGGTCATCGTTCTAGCGGCATTTCGGGGTTTTCCGACACGCTGCCGGGGTCTTGGGTCCTGGGCTACCTCGATACCCGGCTCTTAGTGACATATTTCAAGGGCAGGGTTGACACCTTTCGATGTGCTGATATAATTTTAACACCGATGACTTTTTGCGAGGCCATCCCGCAATATTCGGGCGATTAACTCAGTGGGAGAGTGCTACCTTCACACGGTAGAAGTCACTGGTTCAAACCCAGTATCGCCCACCATAAATAAGAACAGCCGCCATCCGGCGGCTTTCTTGTTTGTGGTCAGCTCTGGAATTTGGGGATGGGGACCTTGAGATACTCAACCCCCTCCTCCTTCAGGTCCTTTTCCTCTTCCGGGGTAACGGACCCCCGAATGTTTTTCGGGTCGGTCTCTCCGAAATGTATTTTGAACGCTACTTCAGCAAAGTCCGGGCCAACGTTCTCGAAGTTTTTTTCAAGATAATCACTCAGGCTTTCGCTGGATAAAGGTCTGGATCTGGTGGAGGGAGGATCCGGGGATTTTCTTGAGAAATGCCCCCCTGATGGAAGAAGCTGTATTTCACGAGCGCCGCACATGGGACATGTGAGGCGCCCGGCGTCCTTTTCCTGTTCCATCTCCTGCCGTCCACGGAACCAGCCCTCGAAAACGTGGCCCTGTGAACATTGCAGGTCATAAACGATCATGGTAAACCTCCTTATCTCTATTATATATGATAGGGTCGTAAAAAGTCCATTCCCGGCCACGCCTCAGGAGGTGTTTGTCTAATGGCTTTTCGCAGCATACTGTTCAAGAGAACTGAAGACGGAATCAAAAAAGAGATCCTCGATGCCCCGGCCTTTTTTGTCGATTTGAACCTTGATCAGGTGATGGACGCCATCACATCCGGCGCCGAGGAATACAATTTAAGGCCCTTTCTTTACACATCCCTGCACGATATCGAAGCAATTAAGTACCGGCAGGAAGTGGCGCAGGATCTTGAGCACGGGGAGATATTGGAGATAATCAAGTCCTTTGCCCTCAAAATGCGCACAATGCGCCAATATCTCGGCATGCTGGATAAACTTTTCAACAAATACAATAAAGAAGGATGGTTTCTGGAGGCCGTGAGTATATATTGTGAAACCGTTCAATGCCTTCTTCATGATTTGGGCAGCATCGAATTAACATCACAAGGGTTCATGGATTTTCGCGAATTCTTGACAACTTACGCAGGGTCGGAGAGCTTTACGTCTCTTATGACGGAAACGACGAAGCTTAAAAGCGATCTGTCGACGGTAAAATATTGTATCCGAATTAAAGGCAACCGGGTCGATGTTCGCAAATATGAATCCGAAAATGACTACAGCGCAGAAGTCGAAAAGACGTTTGAAAAATTCAAGAAGGGCACGGCCAGGGATTACAGGGCCAAATTTTCCATTCGGTCGAGCATGAGCCATGTCGAAGCTGACATATTGAATCTGATAGGCAGATTGTACCCAGACATTTTCATGAATCTGGATAATTATTGTGCTAAAAATGGTATTTTTGTGGATGAAACGATAGAAGTTTTTGACAGGGAGATACAGTTTTATGTCGCCTATCTGGACCATATCGCGAAATTCAAACGGGCTGGACTGAAATTCTGCTATCCGCAAATATCCAATAAAGACAGGAAAATCTACAATCATGAAGGATTTGATTTAGCCCTTGCCAACAAGCTCATACCTGGAAAATTATCCGTTGTCTGCAATGACTTTTATCTGAAGGAAAAGGAACGAATATTTGTCGTTTCCGGTCCAAACCAGGGCGGTAAAACAACCTTCGCCCGCATGTTCGGGCAACTGCACTATCTTGCCGGATTGGGCCTTCCAGTTCCGGGCAGGGATGCGCGGCTCTTTCTTTGCGACCGGCTGTTTACACATTTTGAAAAGGAAGAAGACATCAAGAGCCTTCGTGGCAAATTGGATGACGACCTCATCAGGGTGCACGATATTCTGAGCCAGGCAACTTCAGACAGTGTCATCATAATGAATGAAATTTTCACGTCCACGACATTGAAGGACGCCGTCTTTTTAGGAAAAAAAATAATGGCTCAAATAATACAGTTGGATCTGCTGTGCGTTTTTGTAACATTTTTAGACGAATTGGCATCCTTCAGGGAGAAAACCGTAAGTCTGGTCAGCGCAGTCGCGCCTGAAAACCCGGCAGTGCGAACCTACAAGATTGTAAGAAAGCGTGCGGACGGGCTTGCATACGCGCTATCAATTGCTGAAAAGCACCAACTTACGCCCGATTACATAAAAAAGCGGATAGGGTCATGAGGGTTTTCCTGATGTTCAGGGATCATGATTTCGACCTGCCGCGAAATCTGCCGTCAAATGAACAGGCGCTGACACAGGATCTTGAGTTGAACACGTTGTTTAACGCCATGGCCCTCGGCGATAAATTTTTATTTCAAATCGCGAAGGACGCCGTTTTATCCGGTTCAAGCGATATGAACACCATGCTCTATCGCCAGGACATTCTCAAGGATTGCATGAAAAATCCTTCCATCATCAGGGAAATCTACGATATTTCGATCGAGTCACACGAGGAGAAAAAAAAGAACTGGTATGGCCTTTTCAGCCGTTATCCCGCGGGCATACTCTATGGTTCAGCTGAGATGCTGCAGATGTTGGTTGGCTTGCTGAAAAAGCTCAGGAAGATTGCTGTCGAACATGCCGATAATTTTGAGTCGGAGGGTTTTTCAACATTCTTCGCGATGATCAAAGATGAGCTTGACGATGAATATTTCTCGGTTATTCAAAATCATCTCAAGGCACTGAAATTTCGTGACGGCGTTCTGATCAGCGCTGAACTGGACGAAGGCAATGTGGGCGTCGATTATATCCTTCGCCGACCACATGATCGTAGTCGCAGCTGGGTGCAGCGAATTTTTACCAGGAAATCGCCCGTTTATACCTTCCGCATTGCCGATCGTGATGACAGCGGCGCCAGGGCCTTGTCGGAGTTGAGAGACAGAGGGATCAACCTGGTGGCCAACGTTCTTGCTCAGTCCTCCGACCATATTGAAAACTTTTTTAAAATGTTGGGGGTCGAATTGGCCTTTTACGTGGGTTGTTTGAACTTATACGATCAACTTGCCCATATTGGGGGAACGGTATCCTTCCCGCTGCCAGTGGCTGCCGGCGAACGTAAGCATGCTTTTGAAGGATTATTCGATGTCTGCCTGGCTTTGACCATGGGACAAAAAGTCGTCGGCAACGACGTTAACGCCGACGATAAAGACTGCGTGATAATAACCGGCGCCAACCAGGGCGGAAAATCGACCTTTTTAAGAAGCATCGGTTTGGCTCAACTGATGATGCAATGCGGCATGTTTATCACGGCCGGGTCATTCAGCTCCAATATATGCGAGGGGCTGTTCACCCACTATAAGAGGGAAGAAGATGCTTTTATGGAGAGCGGAAAACTTGATGAAGAACTCAGCCGAATGAGCCAGGTCGTAGATAATGTGGGGCCAAATTCCCTTCTGCTGCTTAATGAATCCTTTTCCGCGACAAACGAAAGGGAAGGATCGGAGATCGCGAAGCAGATAACCTGTGCCCTGCTTGAGAGTCGCGTCAAGGTTTTTTTTGTAACCCACCTATATGAATTTGCGCATGTTCTTTATGATGAAAAGATGGAAAATGCCCTTTTTCTGCGGGCTGAAAGGCAAGCCGATGGAGAACGTACTTTCAAGGTAGTCAAAGGCGAGCCGCTGGAAACCAGCTACGGAGAGGATCTGTATCGAGCAATCTGGGGTTAGAACCTGTTAAAAAATTCCACGGAAGTTATCTGCGCCCCTGTTCTGATGATCACCCGCCTGATTTGACACCATCTCGAAAATGGTTAGTTTCTATGCAGTATTTATCTACTCGCGGCGGGTCCGCCGAGGGGAATCTTGAAGTGGGAGGTAGACAGGATGGCGCTTAATTTTGACAGATTAACCATAAAGGCCCAGGAGGCATTCCAGGGGGCCCAGCGCGATGCCGAGGAGCGTGGACAGCAACAGATAGAGATTGAGCACCTTCTTTACGCTCTCCTTGACAAGGAAGGAGGGGTGGTCTGGCCCCTCGTTGAGAAGGTGGGCGCAGATCCAAACGCTGTCAGAACGGCCCTGGAAGCCGCACTCGGTCGTTTGCCCCGTGTTTCGGGGCTGACCCAGACGTATATCGGCCCGGGTCTTAACAACATTTTTAATCTTGCTCTTACTGAAGCCGAGGCGCTGAAGGACGAATATGTGAGCACCGAACACCTGTTTCTTGCCATGCTTCAGGAAAGGGAAGGGCCGGTGGCGGATATCCTCCGTGCCGCCGGGATCAACAGGGACCAGGTGCTGAGTGCGCTGAAGGATGTTCGGGGAAGCCATCGGGTGACGGACCAGAATCCTGAGGAGAGCTATCAGGCGCTCATGAAATATGGGCGGGACCTCACGGACCTGGCGCGGCGCGGTAAGATGGACCCTGTAGTCGGCCGGGACGACGAGGTCAGGAGGATCATTCAGGTTCTGTCGAGGCGGACGAAGAATAACCCGGTTCTGATAGGGGAACCCGGGGTCGGCAAGACTGCTATTGCAGAGGGTCTCGCCCAGAGGATAGCCGCCGGCGATGTGCCGGAGGGGCTGAAGACCAAACGGATCGTGGCCCTGGACATGGGGGCCCTCATCGCAGGCGCCAAATACAGGGGCCAATTCGAGGAACGCCTCAAGGCAGTCTTAAAGGAGGTACAGGAGGCCTCCGGGGAGATCATCCTGTTCATTGATGAGCTTCACAACCTTGTCGGCGCGGGCCGTGCTGAAGGGTCCATGGATGCGTCAAACATGCTCAAACCGGCGCTGGCACGAGGAGAGCTAAAATGTGTTGGGGCGACCACCCTGGACGAATATCGTAAATATATTGAGAAAGATGCCGCCCTGGAGCGCCGCTTCCAGCAGGTCTACGTATCCGAGCCATCAGTGGAGGATACCATTGCCATCCTCCGTGGCCTCAAGGAGCGATACGAGGTGCACCACGGTGTCCGCATTACCGACTCGGCGCTTGTTGCGGCAGCGACGCTTTCCAACCGTTATATTGCCGATCGTTTTCTTCCGGACAAAGCCATAGACCTGATTGATGAGGCGGCTTCACGCCTGCGCATCGAGATAGACAGCCTCCCGCAGGAGATAGATGAGGTGGAAAGAAAGGTCGTTCAGCTCCAGATTGAAAAGGAAGCGCTGAAAAAAGAGAAGGATCCGGGGTCCAGAGACAGGCTGGATAAAATCAAAAAAGAACTTGCCGATCTTTCGGAAAAAGGGTCGGCCATGAAAGCCCACTGGCAGCAGGAAAAGGATACGATCCAGACTATCCGTTCCCTCAAGGAGGAGTTGGAGCGGGTTCGGAACGAAGCACATAGGGCCGAACAGGGTGGCAGCCTTGAGGAGGCGGCGGAACTCAAGTATGGCCGGCTTCCCCGGGTGAAGGAGGCGCTGGCGGAGGCGAACGGTAAGCTTCAGGAACTTCAATCGGTCCAGAAAATGCTCAAGGAGGAGGTTGACCCTGAGGATATTGCGGACATTGTGTCTCGCTGGACGGGAATCCCTGTGACCCGCCTGGTGGAAGGGGAGGTTGATAAACTCATCAAGATGGAGGATCGTCTCAGCCAAAGGGTGATAGGGCAGAGAGAGGCGATAATTGCCGTGTCCAACGCGGTCAGGAGGTCGCGGGCAGGTCTCCAGGATCCCGATCGTCCCATCGGTTCGTTCATATTCATGGGCCCCACCGGCGTCGGAAAGACCGAACTGGCCAAGGCCCTGGCTGAATTTCTTTTCGATGACGAAAATGCCATGGTTCGGGTGGATATGTCCGAATTCATGGAAAAACATGCCGTGGCCAGGCTTATCGGGGCGCCTCCCGGGTATGTCGGTTATGAGGAAGGAGGTTATCTCACCGAGGCTGTGAGGCGACGTCCCTACAGCGTCATCCTCTTCGATGAGATAGAAAAAGCCCACAGGGAGGTGTTCAACGTTCTGCTCCAGGTACTTGATGACGGCCGTCTGACCGATGGGCAGGGGCGGACCGTGGATTTCCGCAATACTGTCGTGATCATGACATCAAATATCGGAAGCGACCATCTGGCGGAATTCCAACCCGGAGGAGAGAGGGAGGCAGAGCAAAGGATTATGGATGTCTTGAAATCACACTTTCGGCCCGAGTTTCTCAACAGGGTCGACGATGTCATAATTTTCCATTCCCTGACCAGGGAGGAGATCAAGGTTATTGTCGGCATCCAGATCCGCAGGCTGGAATCCCTCCTGGCGGACCGGGGAATCTCTCTGGAACTGACAGATGCCGCATTGCAGTTAATCGCTGAGGAGGGTTACGACCCGGCGTATGGCGCCAGACCCTTGAAAAGGGTTATTCAAAAGAGGATACAGGACATCCTTGCCACGGACATTCTGTCCGGTCAGTTCAAGGATGGCGAAACAGTATTTGTGGACGCTGACGGCGAAGAACTAACGTTCAGCAAGAAGGAATAAAACTTCCGGGGGCATTCGATATCAGACCTGAGACAGGGGAAGGGTAAAGTGGAATGTGCTGCCCTTTCCGTGGATGCTTTCGGCCCAGATTTTTCCTCCATGCAGTTCTACGAGGGATTTGGAAATGAACAATCCAAGACCCGCCCCTGTTCGGCATCTGCTTGCCCCCTGGTCGATCTGGAAAAACCGTTCGAATACCTTTTCCAGGCTCTCTTCCGTTATTCCTATCCCCTGGTCAGTCACGCTTACCTGAAGCAGATCACTTTTGTCGTTTTCCCGACGCCCTGCCAGAAGCCTGGCGCTTATGACCACCGGCGAACCGACCGGAGAAAATTTCAGGGCGTTAGTGGTGAGATTGGTGAGGACCTGGACTACCTTGTCGGGGTCGGCCTCTATCTCCGGCAGGCCGTCGGGCAGGTCCAACTGGACCAGGGGCTTGCTGCCGGTGACGTGACGGGTTGAGGACAGGACATTGCTGATGACATCCTGAAGGTTAACCATCCTGAACCTGCAGACAATGCGGCCTGCCTCTAAACGGCCCGTATCCAGGATGTCATTGATCAGCCCCAGCAGATCCTTGCCCTTGCGGAGAATCTGCCGGCTGTAGTCCTTCTGCTCTGCGGTGAGGGGCCCCGCCTGTTCCTCGGCCAGAAGTTCCGAGAACCCGATAATGGATGTTAAAGGTGTTCTTAGTTCATGGGAAACCGTGGAGACGAACTCCGATTTGACCTTGCTCAAACGTTCAAGCTCCCGGTTGGATTCCAGCAGTTCCTCGTTAAGTCTTTCGGCTCGCCGGGTCCTGTCCTCCAACGCCTCGAACAGGGCGGCATTTTTCATGGCGTTGGTGCTGGCTCCGGCAATGACCCTCGCAATGGCTATCTCCTCCTCCGAGAAGCTTTGCCCTGACCTTGCCGATCGGAGAAGCAGTGCGCCCATCATCTCTCCGCGAAAGGAAAGGGGCGCAGCGAGGATTGATTGGTATCCAAGGGGCGCTATCATTTCACGAACGTCCTTCATCAGCGGATCGGTGGCGACATCCTCCACCAGAACAACCTCACCGGTGCGAAACGCCTGGAGAATCTCGGGGTATTTCGACAGGTCGATGGAGATTTCGTGGAGGTTGGAATCCTCGTGGGAGACAAGGACCCTGCCTTTCAAAGGGCCGTTTCCCCTGTCCCAGCCGTTATCAATAACCACGATGGAACACCGTTCCGCTTTCAAGGCAGCCGCAGTTTTCTCCACAAGGACGAAAAGTATTCTTTTCAGATCCAGCAGGGATGTGGTTGTTTCCAGAACCTCATAGGCCAATCGGAACTTGCTGGTCCTGTCCTTGAGTTTGTCGAGAAAAAACTTCTGTTCCAGGTGAACCCTGGCCCTGGCCAGGACTTCAGAGGGATTGAACGGTTTGGGTATGTAATCATTAGCCCCCGATTTCAGGCCCTTGATAATGTTTTCCTTCTGGTCAAGCGAGGTTATCATCAGGATAGGGATGGAGGATGAGACCGGGTGTTTCCTCACGGATCTGCAGATCTCATAGCCCGACAGTCTCGGAAGGACAACGTCCAGAATGACCAGGTCAGGGGTTTCCTGGAGGATTTTTTCCAGGCCTTCCACCCCGTCTGATCCAACTGAGACGGTGTATCCTTCGTTCTCAAAGATGTTTGAAAGGATGTTTCTTGAGATGGGATCATCCTCAACAATCAGGATATGCCCTTTTCTGGAAGCAACCTTCTTCATATTATCTCCGACCGGCAATAGCGCGAAGCGCAAAGTAGCACTTGTCAGTTATAGAAATACTAGGAAATTCAGGAGGTTTTGTCAAGCTGGTTAATACGTTACCTGAATAAATCAGCATCGAAGCATGAGTGTAACGTCTAATGTCCAAGATCCAAGGTAGTAAAGAAAGTCCAGAGTCCGGTGCCTGAAAAGGAGAAACAGATGCGTGGAACAGAAAAATGTCATCGCGAACCGAACACCAGGTGAAGCGATCTCGTAGGCGACGGGAGGGAGCCGCGACGGCCCTTGCAGCTTCCGTCTCTGTTTTCTGAACTCCGCCGCGACAAGTCGCCCGAGATTGCCGCGGCGTCACGCTGCAGGCACGACTTCTCGCAATAACACCGTTGGGCGTTGGACCTTGGACGTTGATCGTCGGCAGCAACCTTCAACGGTAGCTGAGAAAAATGGTTTGACTAGGGGCACAGGTGGTTGATAGTGTCTGGAAGTCAACCGAATTGATGCAATGTGATAATTTTTACAGGAGCGCCCGCTGCTCCCAGATCCTGGAAGGAGGAATTGTTTTATGGCCGTCAGAGTCGCGATCAACGGGTTCGGCCGCATCGGAAGGCTTGTTATGAGAAGCGCCCTTCACGACAGTTCAATCGAGTTTGTCGCAATCAATGATCTTACGGATGCCGAGACCTTAGGTTTTCTTCTCTGCCACGATTCAGTCCATGGCAGCCTTCTTGAAGAGGTGAAAACCACAGAGGACACCATTAAAATCGGCGGAAGTGAAGTGAAGGTCCTGTCGGAGAAAGATCCCGGGAACCTGCCCTGGCAAGAGCTGGGCGTTGACGTCGTATTGGAGTGCACAGGGCTTTTCAGGACGAGGGAATCTGCCGGGAAACATCTTGATGCCGGGGCTTCCCATGTCGTAATCTCAGCTCCGGCCAAAGCTCCGGACATCACTGTGGTCATGGGTGTCAACAATAGTGATCTCGACAGGGAAAAACACAGGATCATATCCAATGCTTCCTGCACTACTAATTGCCTGGCTCCTATCGCGAAAGTCCTGGACGATAATTTCGGGATCGTTCACGGGATCATGACAACCATCCATTCCTATACCAGCGATCAGCGTATACTGGACCTGCCGCATAAGGACCTGAGGAGGGCAAGGGCCGCCGGGGTCTCCATGATACCCACTACAACCGGCGCTGCTGCCGCTGTGGCTGAGGTACTTCCCCGATTGAAGGGCAAACTGGACGGGATCGCCGTCAGGGTTCCGACCCCCAACGTCTCACTGGTGGATCTTACCGTTGACCTGGGGAAGGATGTGGACGCGAAGCTCATCAACGATGCCATGAAAAAGGCCTCGGTGGAAGGCCCGCTCGCCGCTTTCCTTCGCTATTCCGATGATCCCCTGGTGTCCGTGGATTTCAATGGAAACGATGCCTCGTCCATCTTCGATGCGCCAATGACCAAGGTCATTGGAGGACGGATGGCCAAGGTGCTCTCCTGGTATGACAACGAATTTGGCTATGCCTCCAGGCTGAGGGACCTTATTAAATATCTTTACGGGGTTTAGGGTTATGAGGGACAAACTGACGGTGGAGGACGTCGACTTTCGCGGGAAGCGGGCGTTGGTCCGTGTGGACTACAATGTTCCCCTGGACAGTGACGGGAACATTACCGACGATTCCAGAATAAGAGCCACACTTCCAACTATCAACCATATTCTTGACAGGGGCGGCAGCGCCATTCTCATGAGCCATCTCGGCAGGCCCAAGGGAAAGATGGAGCCGGAGATGAGTCTCAGTCCGGTGGCAAGGCGTCTGGGCCGCCTCCTGCACCAGTATGTAATGATGGCCCCGGACTGCATTGGCGATGAGGTAAAAAAGCTGGTGAGCGACCTTCATCCCGGAGATATCCTCCTCCTTGAAAACCTTCGGTTCCATCCCGGTGAAAGCGCCGATGACCCTGAATTTTCAAAGGAGCTGGCGTCCCTTGGCGAGATATACGTTGATGATGCGTTTGCCACAGCCCATCGGAGTCATGCCTCCGTTGTGGGAGTCCCGGCCATTCTCAAGCCGGCCGTTGCCGGATTCCTGGTTAAAAGCGAGATCTCCTTCTTCCGAAAAGCGCTTGAGGACCCGGTTCGGCCTCTTGCCGCCATCATCGGCGGGGCTAAGGTGTCCGGCAAGATCGAAGCTGTTGTAAACCTCCTCGATAAGGCCGATAAGATTCTCATTGGCGGCGGGATGGCTTTTACTTTTCTGAAATCCCTGGGAATGCGGGTTGGTCGGTCCATCATAGATGAGGAGATGCTTGATCTTGCCCGGGAAATCACGGAAGGAGCCCGGGAACGGGGCATCCCGTTCTACCTTCCTGTCGACACCGTTGCCGCCAGGGAAGTGAAGGAGAGGGCTGAGGCGAGGATCTTTCCGTGCCAGGAAATTCCGGACGATTACCTGGGGCTGGATATCGGGCCCGCCACGGTCACCCTGTTTCAGCAGGCCCTTTCCGATGCCCGGACGATAGTCTGGAATGGCCCCATGGGGGTGTTCGAGCTTTCCCCGTTCAGCAAAGGCACTTTCGCCATCGTTGAAACCCTGGCCCGGTCCCAGGCGTTGACTATACTGGGAGGGGGGGATACGGATGTGGCCGTTCATGCCACCGGCAACTCCGACAGGATAGATTACATCTCCACCGGCGGCGGGGCGTTCCTTAAACTGCTGGAGACAGGCGAATTGCCCGGCGTCAACGCTCTTGACGGCCGCTGATCCCTTTCTCCCGGTTGACATATTGATGCGCCGGTGGTAAAGCCCGCTTGCTGCATTAGAGGAGGTGATGGACATGCCCAAATCGCTTATTGCCGCGAACTGGAAGATGCATAAAACAGTTCCTGAGGCGCTGGACATGATTCAGGAACTCCTTCAGGAGATCGGGCACGCGCCGGACGACGTGGACGTGGTCGTTGCTCCGCCTTTTACCGCCCTGTACCCAGTGGGCCTCGCCCTTGAGGGAACAGGTATTTCACTGGCCGGCCAGAATATGTTCTGGGAAGAGGAGGGGGCCTATACGGGCGAAATCAGTCCGGGCATGCTTCGGGATCTGGACTGTCGATTTGTGATCCTTGGTCACTCCGAAAGGAGACAGTTTTTCGGTGACGGTGATGGTGAGGTGGGAAGGAAGGTCAATACGGCAGTCCGGGAAGGGCTGATTCCTATCCTGTGTGTTGGAGAGACTCTCGGTGAAAGGGAATATGGGAAGACGCTGGATGTCATCGAGAGACAGGTAAGGGGTGGAACGCATGACACTGTCCTGGATGACGGCAGTGAACTGGTTCTCGCCTATGAACCTGTCTGGGCCATCGGCACCGGTAAGACCTCGTTTCCGGAAACCGCCCAGGAGGTCCACGGTTTTATCCGCGGGATTCTGTCGAGCATCTTTGGTGATAAGACGGCCGGGGATATCAGGATACTTTATGGCGGTTCCGTAAAGCCGGATAATGTCGATGAGTTGATGGGCATGCCGGACATTAACGGTGCTCTCGTGGGGGGAGCCGGCCTTAAAGCCGACAGTTTTTCACGTATTATCCGGTTTAACGCAAAGTAGGATGGCCGTATAAAGCAGGGTGGCCATATCTGGAAGGAGAAAATAGCAATGCTGACAACGGTTCTCACGGTTATTCACATCATAGTTGCGGTGTTCCTGATCCTGGTGGTGCTTCTTCAGACAGGTAAAGGCGCCGAGATGGGGGCGGCTTTTGGCGGCGCCAGCCAGACGGTATTTGGAAGCGGTGGCCCCGCAGGGTTCATGGCAAAGCTGACAACCACTGCGGCGGTCCTTTTTATGGTTACGTCCCTGAGCCTGGCTTACCTTTCTTCGGCCAATGCCAGAGGCGGGGCCATTGCGCCGATAATTCCGGTCTCGTCCCAGACAACCCAGAAGGCCCCCGTCCAGACCGGCGACATCCCCGCCGCCCCCACCGCCGAACAAAACCCGTCCACCGGTTCACAGAACACGGTTACCCCCTCCGGGAGCCAAGCCCCGGGAGAGGGTGGAACAGCGCAGTAACCTTAAAAACTACTGCTTAGGGGTGAATATGACCGGATCCCCCGGTATTATCTCCCTGTCGCTCTGGATAATCCTGGCCAGCGATGTTCGCTTTCTGGCAATTATTACCTCGACCTGTCCCTTTGATTCCTGGGTGTTGGATAGCGCGGCGGATTTTTTTCTCCCCGAGTTTCTGGATCTCGGGTCCAGAACAGTGAGGATATCCCCCGTTCCGAGGCCATCATCCCCGCCGATATCAAGGAAAAGGACATCCCCTTTCCCCATGAGGGTTTTCCCCTGGGGACTAACCAGGATAAATCCCTTGAGCACCTTTCCCGGCTGTGGTTCGTTCTTGCGGTGCCAGGTTCTGTACTGGACGTGCTTCATGACGTGGTTGCCGACCTGCGCCTCCATATAGATATCACCGACTACGGCGGTATCCACTTTTTTGCCCACATTCACAACAGACACGTCCCCAAGGATCCTGGCCAGGTAGCCCACCGGCCTGCCTGTAACGGGGTGGAAGACCTGTTCGAAGACCCGCACCAGAGAATATTCCTTGCCCTTTTCCAGGGACTGCCCCTTTTCAGGGGTAATAAATATCGTCTGGCCCGGAACGATGAGCATGTGGGTTTCCTCCTGGGAGGAGATGGTGCCGAGGCCGATTTCATCTTTATCCACAATAAAACCGTAGGTGCTCAAAGCCTCAATGACCTCGTGTTGAATGGCTACCGGCAGGGCATTAGGGGCCGGCTTAACCTCAGGGCCGGATTTTTGAGCGGGCGCCGGCGTCTCCTGCACAACCGGCTGGGGAGGCGGAGGGAGCACCGGTTTTGCCATCCTGGGAGTTGGCCCGGGAGTCTCGATTTCCGCTGGAATAGCGATAAGCTGCCCAGGATAGATCAGGTGCGGGTTTTCAATTTCCCTGTTGGCGTCCCAGACCCTCGGCCAGAGGAAAGGGTCGTAAAGATATTCAGAGGATATGTCCCAGAGGGTGTCACCTTTCTGGACGACATGCACTTGTCCATCGTTGGCCGCGCGGGCAGGGACGGCAATAAATACGATCACGCCTGCCAACATAACACCGGCTACCGTAAAAAGAATCAGACGGAACGCTCTCATGGAATCCTCCTGTGTCATTCTGTGTCATTCTCACGGCATCCTCCTGCGCCATGGGGGGATACATTTTCCTGTTACTATTTAAGTGGTTAAGCTAATGGGATGATAGGATTCATTCACTGGACTGTCAAGGGAATCACGCTGTCGGCGTGATCACCATTCACGCGGCTCAAAGGTTTTTTTTACGACACGATCAAAAAAGTGTCTGTTCTCTAGAACGCTTCCTGTTCCCGAATGAAACTAAGATACATCAGGGCTTTGGAATACTGGGGATCTATCCGAAGCGCTTCTTCCCACTCATCCTGCGCCCTGTCAACGAATCCTCGCGAAAAGTAGGTGATGCCCAGCTGGATTCTGGCATCCAGATAGTCCGGCCGCTTTGTGGCCGTAGTGGAGAAAATATCAAGAGCTTCATCAATATGCCCCATTTCCCTGAGCGCAACCCCTAACTTGACCTGGATATCGGCGAAACCGGGTGAGAGTGTCAGGGCCTTACGATATTCATCTGCACTCTCCTGCATTAGTCCCAGTTCCCGGTAAATATCCCCAACTTCCTTGTGCTTGTTGGCCAGTTTCCCCGCGATAAAGGGGTCAATAGGTATGTTTTTCCTCCTGACCCTCTCACGAGCCTGGTCTACAACCTTTTTGGCCTCCTTATATTTTCCTATCTCGTTATAGGTGACCGCCAGATTCAGAGACGCCTCGGTATAGTCCGGGTTAAGTCTGACCGCCTTCGCCAGGAACTCCTTGGCGCGGAGATAGTCACCTTTCTGGAAGTATAGTTGACCCATCTTGTTGCAGATGTCCGCAAAATCCGGATTCTGCTTATGCATGGCCAGGAGGGTCATCTCCGCATCGTCAAGCTGCCCGCGCAAAATGAGAACGTCAACCTCGGCCATGCCGCTTCCAACCTCCTGCAGCCGAAGATCGTTTTCCTCAGGCATCGTAAATCCTCCCCCTTTTAAAAACCCTGTCCTTATTCACTTTCCTTGCAAATCGATTACTTGTGCTGCAAGCTATCGATCTGGGCGCCCTCCCCGGGCGCATTGATGACTTTTTGCGCAGTCATCAATGCTTTTGCCTGCTGGACAATCATGCCTGCCTTTTCCTTGATCTGTGGCGGAAAATTTCCGTCCAACACAGCGGAAGCCCTGGATAACGCCGCCGCCAATTCCCCTTTTCTCAGGTAGAAAGAGGCGATGCCAATCTCATGTGTCCCTTCTTTTCCGAGGAGTGTATTAACCAGCTTTGATGCCTCCACCGCATGTTTCCCCTCCGGGAATCGGTCCAGGTATTGGGTAAACAGGAGCCGGGCTTCCCTGATGGGCGTAATATCCCGGTCAGCCGGAATTACCTTCTTGATGCCGAAAAAGTAAAAGACGGTTTTTTCAATCTCTCTGACCTTGGCCATGGCCCGCCGGAAAAGCGCTTCAGATGCGTGTGGCCCGCCAGGGTAGATCAACCCATAGGAGGAATAGGAAGAATCCGCCGCAACATATTTTCCAAGACGAAAATTTACCTCGCCCAGCAGAAACGTTACCTCTCCGCCAAGGGCGGTTCCGGCTGTCAGGGACTCCATGCCGTCCAGACTGTTGAGGGCTTCGGTATAACGTCCCTTGTTGAACTGGGATTGCGCCTCAACGAGTTTTTCAGCCGGGCTGGCTTCCCGCTTCACGTTTGACGCACAGGACACGACGAGCATGGGTAAAAGGAGCAGAATGGGCAGACGGAGAACATTGAATTTCAGCTGAGGGCTCCTTCTTGTGCCGACTGGGGAACTGGTCGTATTATTCCTGTTTTTTGAAACTGTCGGCGGCCCCGCAGGCCGGACATTTCCGGGGTTTACAGCGACCGTCCTTCGTCTGTCCGCATTCCGTGCATTTGAATGTGGCCATATCCTTTCCTCCTTATTCACACTGACAGGCTCGCAAAAAGTCCACCTGTCTGTGCGCGATGCACAGGCAGATTCCTGACTGTTCACTCCACACTAATCCCTGCAATGGCCGCAAATGCCCTTCATGTGGACCTGAACGCTCTGAACCATGAACCCGTTGTCCGGCCCGACGGGGACGGCTTTTGTTACGGGGTTGGGTAAAAAATCTTTTATTTCACGGCACTTCGAGCAGAATGTGTGGTAGTGATCCGTTACTACGGGATCATAGTGTGCCCTTTCAGGATCGATGATTATTTCTATGATTTGCCCGAAATCCCGCAGGGTCTGAAGGGTCTTGTACACGGTGGTAAACGATATGGACGGGTGTTTCTCCAGCATTTTCCGATAGATGTCATCAGCGGATGGATGACTGCGGTCTTTCATGACGAGCTCGAAGATGCTTAACCTTTGTGGGGTGATCTTAAGCCCGGCATCGCGGAACCTACGGACCACCGCTTCAACGTCATTCATGCTCTTCTCCGGCAATGTGGCATCCCCTGTACTGTAAGACTTACCGGTTGACATATAAATAGAAAAGACAGAAATGTAAACAGAAATATAGGCTTTTGGGGGTGTGGTGAGGTGAATTCAGGTTTGAGGTTTGGAAGAGAAGACTTGAGGTTTCAGGTTTCAACCTCAAACTCTCAAACTCTCAAACTCTCAAACTCTCAAACTCTCAAACTCTCAAACTCTCAAACTCTCAAACTCTCAAACTCTCTTTTCCCTACCAGAGATGCCAATCCTCCCAGTCCCTGTCCAGCAGTTCCATGAGGAATCCAACCATAGGGAAATAGATCACAAGGAACGGGGCCAAGGTTGAAAAGGTCAGCCAGAAGGGCGGCCTGCTCCAGGCGGAGACTGCAATGATCATGAGAAAGAGGAAAATAAACAGGCGGATGGACGCCTGTTTCCAGCCGGCCATCGAATAATGCAGAACGCGGGACCAACTGCGATTCATAATCATCCCCCCATTCATGTGAAAAGACCTGCTTCCTATATGAAAGCAGGTCTTTTTGAATTGTCAAGCGTTGATGGGGTTTTATATTATGGTTGGTGCCGAAGGCGAGATTCGAACTCGCACGGGCTCTCGCCCACCACCCCCTCAAGATGGCGTGTCTACCACTTCCACCACTTCGGCATCAGGTGGGCCATTATTTTCAAAGGGTGTCGATTTGTCAAGTGTTCCTGTGCCTCCTGTAATTAATTATATACATCCATTCGAGGTGTGATTAAGATATTTGGAAAAATGGCGTTATCTGTTATATTTCTGGATTAATGGACTTGCAGAAAGTCCATCGACGTTCCTCGGGAAAGGGCAATCGAATGACGTGTGGGCGAACAGACGCGATGACATATTACCCTCTGAACCCTGGGCTCTGGACACTGAGCCATCCTGACTCTGCCTTGACACCTGCATGGGAGAAGATCCGTTGAGGATTCGCAAAGCTGTCATTCCGGTCGCGGGCATGGGCACCCGGTTTCTGCCCATCACCAAATCGGTGCCGAAGGAGATGCTCCCCCTCCTCGACCGGCCTGTCATCCAGGAGATTGTCGAGGAGACCGTGCGTTCCGGCGTTCGGAACATCGTTCTCGTGACCGGGATGGGAAAGAGCAGCATCGAGGACTATTTTGACATTTCTCCCCATCTGGAGTCGTTTCTTGCCGGGAGCGGCCGGGGAGGGCTTCTGGAGAGGGTCCGTGATATCTCAAGGTTTGTGGAGATCGCCTCTGTCCGCCAGAAGGAACCCAAGGGTCTTGGGCACGCGATCCTCTGCGCCCGGAATTTAATCGGAAATGAGCCGTTCGGTGTTCTTCTGGGTGATGATCTCATTGATTCTGATGTGCCCTGCCTTTCCCAACTCATCCATGTCTTCGAGAAGGTCGGCAGAACCGTCATTGCCCTTCAGAGGGTTCCCCAGGAAGATGTCGGCCACTACGGGATCATCGAGGGGGAGATGGTTGAGCCTGGCCTGTACCGGGTGTCCCGCCTTGTTGAAAAGCCGTCTCCCGGGGAAGCACCATCCAATCTGGCGGTTATCGGCCGTTATATCCTCCCACCCGGAATTTTCGGAATTATCGATTCTCTCGAACCAGGGGCAGGGGGGGAGATTCAGCTGACAGACGCTCTGGACAAACTGGCCGCCGACGAGGGGGTGTTCGGGCTGGTTTTTGATGGCCTGAGGCACGACACCGGGAATCTCCTCGGATTTCTATCGGCAAACATTCATTACGCATTGAAGGATCCGGATCTGGGGCCGCGTCTTCGCAGCTTCATTATGGAACGCCTCAAACAGGGTGATGACCCGTGAAAAAGTTCTGGGACGTCACAGCCAACGCAACCTGGCTGAGAATACGAAAAGGCGGGCTTGGCCGGCAGTTCTTCTCCAACGCCGCCGACTATTCCGAGAAGGGGGTCGAGACCTCCGAACCGGCCATCGATGTGTGGGAAAAGAAAAACGAGATTGTCGTTGAAGGTGAGATCCCCGGAGCTGTAAGGGAGGATTTTACCCTGACCCTTGATCGGGGGATGTTGATCATAGAGGGGTATAAAAGGGAACCTCATTACAGCAGCTGTAAAAAGTTCTTCCGAATGGAAAGACAGTTCGGCTATTTCAGAAGGGTTATCGATCTTCCGGCCAGTGTGCAGTCCACCCACATCGATGCAAGTCTGAAAGACGGGCTCCTGGTGATAAGAATTCCGAAGGTAGGAGAGAGAAGAAAGGGAGCTGTGAGCATTCCGGTATCGGAGTGACTCACCGCAGGGGAAAGGGCTTTGCATGAAAGAGAAATTGCGAGATAAGGGGAAACCGGGGGCATTGGCCGAACAGCATCTGGAGCCGGCCATCCCCAATGTCCTGCCGCTCCTTCCCATACGGGACATGGTGGTTTTCCCGAGCATGATTGTCCCTCTGATCGTGGGCAGGGAAAAATCGATCAACGCCCTTGATGAGGCCCTGAAGGGTGACCGTCTTATCTTCCTTTCATCCCAGCGTGAGGGGGAAAACGAGGATCCGGCGCCGGATGAAATCTCCTTAACGGGCACCGTTTCGGTAATCGTCAGGATGATCAAGGCCCCGGATGAAAAGGTCAAGATACTGGTTCAGGGGCTGCAGCGGGGAAGGGTCGAGGAGTTTCTTGCCACAGAACCTTTTTTCTCCGTGCGACTCGACCTGATGAAGGAGAAAAGCCTCGATGCGGTTCCGGCCAAGGTGGAGGCGCTTGCCCGGGCGCTGAAGGAAGGGCTGGTCCGCATGGTCCAGCTGGGTAAGCCTATCCCCCCGGATGTTCTTGCTGTGGCTGAGAAGATCAGTGATCCGGGGCGGCTTGCCGATCTGGCCGGATCGAGTATCGGACTGGATCTGAGCGAGGCCCAGATGGCCCTGGAAATGGAGAACCCCAACGAACGCCTCGTCTTTGTCCACAAGATTTTGAGCAGAGAGCTTAAGATCCTTGAGATGCAGCAGCGGATTCAGGATCAGACACAGGAGGAGATGACAAAAACCCAGAGGGAATATTTTCTGCGTCAGCAGCTCAAGACAATTCAGGCGGAGCTGGGAGAAAAGGACGACAAGGAGACCGAGACCGAGGATTTCCGGGAAAAGATCGAGAAAGCAAAAATGCCGGCCGATGTCATGAAGGAGGTCGAAAAACAGCTCGAAAGGCTCTCGAAAATGCACCCCGATTCCGCTGAGGCTGCCATTATACGGACCTATCTTGAGTGGATGGTGGAACTGCCGTGGAAACGATCCACCAGAGACCGTCTGGATCTGAAAAAAGCCCAGAAGGTATTGGACGATGATCATTACGATCTGGAAAAGGTCAAGGAAAGGATTCTTGAGTATCTGGGGGTTCTCAAACTCAGAAAGGGCCTTAAGGGGCCGATTCTCTGCTTCGTGGGCCCCCCGGGCGTCGGGAAAACATCCCTTGGCAGGTCAATCGCCAGAGCCATGGGAAGGAAGTTCGTCAGAATGTCCCTTGGCGGCATGAGGGATGAGGCTGAAATCAGGGGGCACAGGCGAACATATGTAGGAGCCCTGCCCGGAAGGATCATCCAGGGAATCAAACAGGCAGGATCCCGAAACCCCGTGTTCATGCTCGACGAGATAGACAAACTTGGCTCGGATTTCAGGGGCGATCCATCCTCGGCGCTTCTGGAGGTGCTGGATCCCGAGCAGAACCACGCTTTTCGGGACCATTACCTTGCGGTTCCCTACGACCTGTCCCCGGTTATGTTTATCGCCACAGCCAATATGACCGATCCGGTCCCGTCGGCTCTGCTCGACAGGATGGAGGTAATCAGACTCGCCGGGTATACCGCGGTGGACAAGAAGCATATTGCGAGACGGTATCTCATTTCCCGCCAGATGGAGAGAAACGGCATCGGCGAGAATTTTTTTTCCGTCTCCGATGGAGCGCTGGACCAACTCATCCTGAAATATACCAGAGAGGCAGGTGTCCGTAACCTGGAGCGGGAGATCGGGAACCTCTGCCGCAAGGTGGCCAGAAAGGTCGCCATGGGAAAGACTGCACGGACAAAAATCACTGCCGGAAACATTTCAGCCTATCTTGGCCCTCCAGGGCATTTCGGCACGCAGGAGAGGGGCGAACCTCAGGTAGGGGTCGTCATGGGACTTGCCTGGACCCCGGTGGGAGGGGACATCCTCTATATCGAGGTTGCCGCCGTCAAGGGGAAGGGGATGCTTACCCTGACCGGCTCCCTCGGCAATGTCATGAAGGAGTCAGCCCAGGCCGCTCTGAGCTTCATCCGGTCCCACGCCAGGGAGTTGGGGGTCGAGCCGGACAAGGCCGCGAATTTCGATCTCCACGTCCACGTTCCAGCCGGAGCCATTCCCAAGGACGGTCCGTCAGCGGGCATCGCAATCACCACGGCTATTGTTTCCGCCCTGTCCGGGGTGCCGCCGGGGCCTGACCTTGCCATGACCGGAGAGGTGACCCTGACGGGGAGGGTCCTGCCGATAGGGGGGCTCAAGGAAAAGCTTCTTGCGGCAAAAAGGGCGCAGGTCAGGAGAGTTGTCATCCCCGAAGGAAATTCTTCGGATCTGGCGGAGCTTCCGTCATATATTCTGCGGAGCATCGAGATAATCCCTGTCGGGGATGTGACCCAGGTTCTTCAAGCCGCGTTCCTCAAGGGAGTCAGCGTTAAAGGCCGGGCTTCCATTGCCCCGAAGAGACCCGGCAAAAAGGAGAAATCGTGAATATGGAGGGAAGCGCGGACCGCGGCCCCGGATCTGTTCTTATCGTGGATGATGAGAAGTTCTTTCGGGAACTTTTGACCAAGATACTGCGTGAGGAAGGGTACGATGTTTCAGTGGCCGCCACAGGGCGGGAAGCCATAGAGGCCTTTCGGAATGGGCGCTTCAATGTCGTTGTCCTGGATCTGGTCCTCCCCGACCTCATGGGTACAGAGGTCCTCGGCCGCATGAAAGAGATGGAAGAAGATATAGCGGTGATCATGGTTACAGCCTATGCCTCTCTGGAGAGCGCCATCGATGCCCTGAAAGCGGGAGCTTACGATTACATCCAGAAGCCCATCGTTCGCGAGAGCCTGGTGAGGTCCGTGGAGAGAGCCATCGAGCGCCACCAGCTCAGCTTCCGGAACAAGGTCCTGGTCAAGGAGCTTCAATCCCACCTGGTTGAGGTCAAGACGCTCAGCAGGGAAAAGGATGAAGTGTTCAGGATTCTCGATGAGGGTCTCGTTGTCATCGATGGGGACGACAGGATCATTGACCTTAACCCTGCCGCCCGGCATATTTTTGAATGGGCAACCGGCCGGCCGGCCGGGGAAACGCTTTCCGGCTCGGGATTCCCACTGCCGGACGGGTTTATGGCATCCGTGAACGAGGCGGGGGGGAAGCCCGTCCGGGCTATGGTTTCTCTTGCCCGGGATTCCGGCGCGGGATGCAAAGACATTGAACTCGTGGGTCTTGCCATGGATCATGATGCTGCCGACCGGAGATTTCTCCTGGGCATGAGGGATATGACTGAAATAAAAGAGATGGAAAGAAGAAGAGAGGAGTTTCTGGCCATCGTTACCCATGATCTCAGGACCCCTTTGACATCCCTGAAAGGTTTTGTGGAACTGCTGGCAAATGAGAACAAGGGAGCGGATCGGATTGTAGGCGAGTATCTTAATATCATCGACTCAGAGGCCGACAGGATGATCTCCCTGATAAACGATCTCCTGGACCTGAACCGTCTGAATTCAGGCAGGATCAGGATGGCACTCGAACCCGTGTCCATGCCCAAGCTGGTAGCTTATGGGCTGAAGAGCATGGAGGGCCTGAGCCGCCAGAAGGACGTGACCCTGAGGATGTCTATCAGGGGAGACGAAGAATCCCTGGTCTTTATGGGCGACAGGCGGATGATGCTTCAGGTTCTGACAAATCTTCACTCCAATGCCATCCGGTTCTCTCCGAGAGGAGGTTCCGTGGACACGGTGGCCTATCTGGAGAACGGGTATATCTGTATGGAAATCCTTGATGAGGGGCCCGGCATCGCGCCCGAGGAAAGGGAGAGCATTTTCGAGAAATACAAGCAGGTCGGACAGCCTCCCCACGAGCGAACCAAGGGGAGTGGACTGGGCTTGACCATTGTCAAGAAGATTGTGAATATGCACGGGGGCAGCGTTAGAATGGACGGGAGGGACGATAAACAGGGGAGCTGCTTTGTCGTCAGACTGCCGGCCGGTGTGAAGGGAGCCTATTGATGGGGCATCGAATACTCGTTGTGGATGACAGCCCTTTTATCCATGAGTTGGCAAAAGATATTCTTCACCGTGAAGGGTATGAGGTCGAGCGGGCCATGAATGGACATGAGGCCATGGTTTCTATCGGGCAGAATCCGCCTGACCTGGTTCTCCTGGACATCATAATGCCCGAGATGAGCGGATATCAGGTATGCCGGCTTATCCGGAGTGACGACCGCCTGAAGGATCTGCCGGTGATTATGATGACTGCCAAGGATACCCAGAAGGACAGATTCTGGGGCATGGAAGTTGGGGCTGATGCCTATGTCACCAAGCCCATCGAGGAGAAGAATCTTCTTGAAACCGTCGCTTCCCTTCTGAAAGAGGCCAGAGCTCCGGCGAAGCCGGTTGGCCGGGACGAATTGACAAACGAAACCCTGAAGGGCCGCGCGGACGAAATACTCGAGAGAAAACTGCTCGAATTGACCATTATCAACGAGGTCGGCAAACTGCTTTCGCTGCTGGATAAACCCAAAATCCTGCTGCAAAGTTGCCTCCAGCTTGTTTCAAAGGTCATTGATTTCGATCTTGGCGTCATTTTTCTCGCATTCCCGGGGGCTGACTTCAAGACCGTCGCCATAAGGACGCGAAACGTCCCCATGAAGGTGTCCAAAAAGGAAATTATCCGACGGGGCGGCGAAAGTTTGAGCCGGGAGAGGGAGTCCGACAGATCCGGGATCGCGTCCCTGACGACGGATCTGATCGAGGATAGTGAAATTGAGGGAAATGCTTCCCGCAGGCCCTCCCTTTCCAGCCTGGAAATTGTCCTGCGGTCTACCACGGATGTTCTTGGCAGCATCATGCTGTTCAGCAGACGGAAGGATTTTTTTATTGAGGATGACCGCATCCTCGTTGAGATGATAGGCGTTCAGCTGTCCATACTTCTGGACAACCTCTTTTTACTCCAGGAGCGCGATCGCCAGCTTTTGACCCTGGAGCTTGACAAAAACCGGGTGGAGGCGATTCTTCGGAACATGGGGGAGGGCGTCCTTGTGACGGACTGGTCCTACAGGATTATTCACGCCAACCCCCTGGCTCACCGTCTGCTGGATACGGATGGCGGGGAGTTGGTCGGACAGGTCCTCTTCGATCACGTTCCGAAAGATATCTTCAGCATTCTGGAAAAGCAGCACATCGGGGAGAAGGACCCCACCTGGAATATCAAGTTCAGCTCCGTCAGGGAAGGCTTGCCCCTGATGGCCAGTGTCGCTGTGGTCGATGAGGAAGAGGAACAGACCCTGGGTCTTATCATCCTTCTGCGCGATATTACCGCGGAGAGGGAACTCGATCGTATGAAGAACAAGTTCCTTCAGAATGTATCCAACCACCTGAGAAACCCCCTTGCCACGGTGAAAGGGTTCGCGGACCTGATGCATGGGGAAATGTATGAACCGGCCACTTCGAGGCAGAAAGAATACATGGATTCCATGGAATCTGAGACGGCCAAGCTCATTGAGATCGTCGAGGATCTCCTGAGCCTTTCGAGGATAGAGCTGGCTGATTACAGGTTTCGTGCCGAGAAATTTGCCGTTTCCGACGCCCTGCTCACCGCTATGGTGAGCACCCAGGGCATCGCTGAAGACAGGGGGATAACCCTCCGGACAGATATCCCGGAGGCGCTGCCCGATGTTTTTGCGGACCGTGACAGTGTCGTGGATATTATAACCCGCCTGACGTCCAATGCCATAAAGTTCAGTCCCGACGAAAGGGATATCATCATTGGCGCCAGGCCGGCGGGGGATGACGACGATGGGCAGATGCTGGAGGTATTCGTGCGCGATTTTGGGCCGGGGGTGCCCCTCGACAGGCGGGATTCCATCTTCGATAAATATCCTGACGACCAGCTTTTTATCGAGAGCCGGCGGGAAAGTGTCGGGCTGGGACTGCCCATATGCAGGCAGCTGGCCGAAATGAATGGTGGGAGGATATATCTGGAGTCCACCGGGGAATCCGGAAGCACCTTCATTTTCACCCTTCCGCTGCTCGTGGGGGGGCGGGGTTGATTCATGAACAGGGGATATTATAACCTTCGCAGGGAGGATGTCCGGGGATTCCTGCAGCCTTTGGCCAGGATAACGGGGCTTCGTTTTTCCATGTGGCCGCCGGGTGAGAGCAGCCAGTCGTTGATCACCGGAGAGAATAACTTCTGTATGATGCTTCAGACCACCAAAAAAGGGAACGGGCGCTGCAGGAACTCGTTTCTCTCCATAATGAGTAAAACCCGTGACACAGACAAACCGGTGTTCGACCTTTGTCACGCATTGATGGGGCAAGTGGCCGTCCCACTGAAGACTGACGCCGGCAACCTTGGAACCATAATCGTATGCCAGGACCTGATAGGGAAACTATCGGAAGAGCACAAGGACCATATCAGAGAATTGGCCGGGGAGGTTGGGTTGGAGGACCCGATGGCCCTCATCCGGGCAGCCGAGGAAAACCCCGTATTTCCAAGATCCAAGCTGGAAGATATCGGCCGGTTCGTGTATGACCAGCTCGTGGAAAAGGCCGTTTCTCTCGGGGCGATTCAGGACACGACGGAGTTCCTTCTCGAAAAATACGAAGAACTGATGTTTCTGTACGCCATCACCGACAGCATTTCCCCCGACAGGGAGTACGGAAAGGCCCTGGGGATCATCCTGGACCGTGGGATTCAGAAACTTTCCGCACAGTCCGGATTCGTGATCCTTTCAGGAGAGGAAAATTCCCGGGCGTTGGTGACCGTGGAGGTCTGCGGCAATGCACCCTGGGGCAAAGGCTCCGACAATGTTCCGCTTCCGCTGGCCCGACTCCTGCGATCCTGCAGCGGCCCGGCTGTAATCGTCAGGGACCCGGAGGATGATGAGGCCTGGAGCATTGAACTGTCAACCCTTCTGGTGTGCCCTTTCCGCATAAAAAGTTTTCGGAACGGCTACCTTGTTTTCGGTTGGAAAACAATTGAAGATGGCATTGACGATAACGATCTCAGGTTTGCCGTTGCTTTGGGAAACCAAACGGCCTCCCTCCTTCACGGGGTCCAGCTATACCGGGAGCTTGCGGACCTGCTCTTCTCAACCCTTGAGGCCCTCGGTTCCGCCGTTGAATCCAAGGATGCCTACACCCATGGCCACTCCCAGAGGGTGGCGGATTATGCCGTTAAGACTGCCAGGGAACTGGGATATCCCTCCAGGTTTCTCACCATGCTCAAGATCGCCGGCATGCTTCATGATTTCGGTAAAATCGGCATACCGGAGCGGATACTTACCAAGGAGGGGAAGCTGGATGATGATGAACGCCGGGCCATGAAGGAGCATCCCGTAATAGGCGCGAGGATCCTGGGGAAATTCAAATCTTTCGTGGATATCGTGCCGGGGATTCGCCATCATCACGAGAGGTTCGACGGCAGCGGGTATCCCGACGGCTTGGCAGGGGAGGCGATTCCCCCGGTGGGCAGGATTATTGCCATAGCGGATGCCTACGATGCCATGACCACGACCAGGCCCTACAGACGACAGATGCTGGCCCATGAGGCCCAGGAGGAACTACGGAATTGTTCCGGCACGCAGTTCGATCCGGCGCTGGTACAGGCCTTTGCTCGGGGAAATCGGGAAAGGACAAACTGATGGTTCCGGCTACGGTTAAGATCCTGGTGGTGGATGACGATGACAATATCCGTCATCTGCTTCGCCTGGCATTTGAGGATGAATTCGAGGTACGGGAGGCCCGTGATGGGCAGGAGGCATACGAAATTGCAGGGCAGTGGAATCCGGACATGGTAGTCTCCGACATCATGATGCCGAAGCTTGACGGATATTCTCTCTATCGAAAGTTGAAAAGTCTGCCGGAAACATCGTCGATCCCGTTCATCTTCCTATCAGCAAAAAAAGATGTGGACGAAAAGGTCGTCGGACTCGAGATGGGCGCGGACGACTACATAACCAAACCTTTTTCCATAAAGGAGCTCAAGGCCAAGGTTCGTTCGATCATCAAGAAGGTGAGTGAGCTGCATGTCCGTGGGAGCCTTGAGGGCCTGCTCAGCGAGATCGATCTTGTGGAGATCATCCAATTGATCGATATGGGCCAGAAAACTGGAACGCTCATTCTGGACAACATGGAAAATACGGGGAGAATATATTTTGAAAAGGGAGAGGCCCTTTTTGCTCAAACGGGTCAATGGACGGGGCCGGATGCCCTCTTTTCCCTGCTGTCGTGGAAGGAGGGAAAGTTCCGCCTGGATCCGGCCGTCGCCGGCGTTGAACCGAACATGGATCGGGGCAGGGGGCAGGAGATGCTGATGGAAGGTGTGCGGCTCCTGGATGAAATGGAGGAAGCCATAAGACAGCTGCCCCCGGCCGGAACTGTTCTCATCCCGAGGCCTGATGTCGAATTCCCATCGGATGACACTCAAAAGATCTGTAATGCGTTTACCGGTGGAGCTACTGTGGCGGGAGCCCGGACAAAGGCCCCCTTTCCGGATCATCGTTTCTACCCTCTCGTTGCGAACGCGGTTGTCGCCGGCTGTCTGAAAATAAAGGAGCCCACCATCCAGGAAAACGAAATCAATCTTTTAAGGCGTATCAAAGCCGCCGTACAGGATTTTTAAATGGAGGGAACAAGAGGGTGTTGATCCGGTATCTGGTGCTTTCCCCCACCGCCGAAAAGAGGGGAGCGTTCATGGAGGAACTGTTCGGATCCTACGAACTGTCGCCTAACGGAAAAGGGGAGAAGACCGGACTCTCGCTCGGGACCGGGGACGGCCTGGAAATCATCGGGGCCGGCGAACCCTCGCGCCTTTGTTCAACGGCTCAGGCTCTTGTCACGAAAAATGTCCGTATCAACGGCATCCTTTTCCTCCTTTCTCCAGGCGATGAAGGGTCATGGAATGAATCCCAACGTCTTTCGAAATGGCTCCAGGAGACCGGGAAAAACATCCCCGTCAAGACCTGGGTCATAGGTAAGCGAAAGGAGATGGACAAGGCCACGTCCAGGAGGATTCTCCTGGCGCTGATTGAGGAGCACGAGAGGCTCCTCGCCGCCGTGAACTGATCATGCCTCAGGACTCCATGGAAAAAACAGCGGCCCGGTGTCAGGAGATCAGTGATCGATATACTGAACTTTCTACCGTGGTTCGGCTGGGTCTCGAACTGGGTGTGGAACTCAACGTTGAACATGTCCTGGAAAAAATCGTACAGCAGATTCACGAGGAACTGGGCTTCGGGATCGTCTCCATAATGCTGATCTCGGACGAGGGGGACTATTTGTCCATTAGAGCAGCCCGGGGGCTGGACGATGATATCGTGGCATCAGCGAGGACCCCCGTCGGGGAGGGCATTGGGGGGTGGGTGGCAAAGGAAGGAGAGCCCCTTCTCGTAAATGATATCGAAACTCACCCTCAATTCAGAAAACTTCGAAGCCATGGCCGTTACAGTTCCAAATCCCTCATCAGTGTTCCCCTCAAGGTGGGAAGGAAAATTATCGGTGTGCTGAACGGGAACAACAGGAAGGACTCGAATGTTCTGACGGAACACGACCTCAGACTTCTGAGCGTCTATGCTTCTCAGGCCTCCGTTACCATCGAGAGGGCGCGTTTATACCGCAGTCTTGAACTTCAGGCGGATGAACTGAGCGAGGCCTACAACCAGCTCAAGGTTCTCGATAGAATCAAGGCGGATTTCATAACCAACGTTTCCCATGAATTTCGAACTCCGGTCACGGTTATTATGGGTTATCTTGAACTCCTCAGGGGAAGTCTCGATGAGCCGGAACAGGTTGAGAAGATTAACATCGCCATGGATGCCTCATACAGGCTGGCAAAGCTGGTTGATGACAGCACCGACATTCTCAGGCTGGACTCGGGCTCCATGCCCTTCTCCTTCCATAACGAGGATATGGGGGAATTTCTCAGGGAGACACTTTACAAATATTCCGATGGAGCAGCCCAAAAAGGGGTGAATATTGAGCTGGATATTGATGAAATATTGCCCCCGGTGTTCATGGACATTGAAAAGATGAGGAAGGTTGCAGAAAAACTTATCGATAATTCCATAAAGTTTACTTCCGCCGGAGGCCGCGTGCGAATTACCTGTTTCGCAGCCAAAAAAGGCCGGGTTACGGTGGCGATTGAGGATTCCGGACCGGGCGTTCCCGCAGGTGAGCAGGAGCGTGCCTTCGAATACTTTGAGCAGGGCGGGGACATCATGACCTCAAAACCCTCCGGGACGGGGCTGGGCCTTCCTATTGCCAAAGCCATCATCATCCGTCACGGCGGGCATCTCTGGTTTGACAGGGACCATCCGAAAGGCTGCCGGATCCTGTTTGACCTTCCGGCGAAGGATATTGATGCGGGATAATCCCTACATAGCCATTCTCCTCGGGTTCGCTGTGGTGATCATTCTGGGAACAGCTCTCCTTTCGCTTCCCGCGAGCACTGTTGACGGGAGGGGCCTTCCCCTGGATGACGCTTTCTTTACGGCGACCTCAGCGACATGTGTAACGGGACTTTCCACGGTGGCAATCGGAAAAACCCTGACACCCATGGGACAGGTGATTCTCCTGGTCATGATACAGGTGGGCGGGCTTGGGCTGATGACCCTCTCGACCTTCTTCGGTCTGCTCCTTGGAATCCATCCACGCATTCAGAACAGGATTGTCATCAAGGAGGCGCTCAACCAGGTCGAAGAGTTCCATGTAAAGTATCTTCTCAGGAGGATAATCGTTTACACCCTCGGGATGGAAACCGTAGGAGCGATAATCTTCGCGGCCAGAACCGGGTTGGGAACTGACCCTGCGGGTAACATATTCGCCGCGGTTTTTCATTCGGTGTCGGCCTTCTGCAACGCGGGGTTTACCCTCTATTCCGACAGCCTCACCGCGTTCCGGTTCGACCCGGTGATAAATGTCACCGTCATGGTTCTCGTTGTTGGAGGGGGCATAGGTTTCTGGGTGATCTACGGCCTTTATGAGGGTCTCAAGTCACGGGTCAGGGGGGATGCGATTCCCCCCCACAACCTTCAGACGCAGGTGGTTTTGAGAATGACCGCCGCTCTCATCCTGATTGGAACGATCCTTTTTATGTCTCTCGAAGGGAGCCGGTCCGGAGTCACCGGCCTCCACCTGTTCTGGATCTCGGCGTTTCAGTCCGTTACGACAAGGACCGCCGGCTTCAACACAGTGGACATCGCCTCGCTCTCCTTTCCAACCCTCATCTGGATCATGGCCTGGATGTTTATAGGCGCGTCTCCAGGGTCCACAGGAGGCGGTGTGAAAACCACAACATTTGCGGTCATGCTGGCTTCCCTGAGGGCGGTGCTGACCGGAAATGAAAAGGTCGAGCTCAGAAAGCGAACCCTGCCGGAGACGGTGGTCCGAAGGGCTCATGCTGTATTTCTGGCCTCTATTGGATGGGTTTTTCTGACGGTTTTCGCCCTCTCCATGATCGGGGTTGTGGGGGGGGCATCCACCTTCCTTCCCATCCTTTTCGAGACGATATCCGCTTTCGGGACCGTTGGGCTGAGCATGGGGCTGACGACGTCCCTTACCGTGGCGGGCAAGCTTATTCTCTCGATGACCATGTTCGCCGGGCGGGTAGGCCCTCTCAGCCTGATCCTGGCCCTGGCCCAGAAGCCTGACCGGGCGCTGGTTGTGTATCCTGAGCAGCAGCTGCCCATCGGGTGACAGGTACCTAGGATTAGCCCCCCCCTCAGGGGGGAGGAAGAATGTGAGGTGCGCTTTAACCGGCGGAACCCTGGTTTGTGGTAGCGGGTTTCAAGTTGTTAACCCGCAACTTCAAACGCTCAAACTCTCAGACTAATATGGACTCGTTGACATTGTTAGATTTGTTATGCTAAAAAAAACGGTGAGTTGTCGGATGGTTACAAAATTGATGGACTTGCAAACAATCCATCAACCGGGATGTGCACGAAGCAGGCATCCCGGGGCAGGGGTGGAGCCGGATGGAATCATTTCGATGCCTCGACAAGCTCGGGATGGTGAGCCTGTCGAACCGCCGCCGGGGTTATCCGGGATCACGTTTTGAAGGAAGGTGATGCCCCGGAAGTTGATTTGCTCCCCCCTGAGGATGTCTGGGCCTTTGAGGCGCTCAAGGAACTTCTCATGGGAGAGAAGGGGTTTGACCTGGAGGCGTACAAGGCTCGATGCATCCTTCGAAGAATTTATCTTCGTGTGCGTTCGAAAGGGTTTCCCAACCTTGGCCAGTATTTCAGGGTTTTGAGAAGGAAACCGGAGGAACTTGAAAGGCTTTTTCAGTACCTGACTATCAACGTCACCGAGTTTTTCCGTAACCCTTCAGCCTTCCGTTACCTTTACGAACGGATTCTGCCGGCGATGCTTGCCGAACGGGTCGGAAGGAATGTAATTAACATCTGGAGCGCCGGCTGTTCCAGTGGTGAGGAGCCGTTCAGCTTGGCTATTCTGGTCCTCGAAGTGATGGAAAAGCTGGGTGTGCGCAACGCTTTTCGAATACTTGCGACGGATGTGGACACGGCAGTGCTTAAACGGGCCGAGACCGGCCGATATTCGGCCGACGCGTTGAAAAACGCCACGGAGGAGGAGAAGTCCCGGTATTTCAGCGCCGATGGCGAGGGCTATCTGATTGGGAAAAAACCAAGGGGGCTTGTGACATTCATGGCCGCGAATCTGCTGGCGGATCATCCCGGTGAAAAACAGGACTTGATTTTGTGCAGAAACCTGTTGATATATCTCGCCAGAGAAAAACAGGAGAAAGTTATTTCAAACTTTGCCGGCGATATGCGGCCCGGTGGATATCTGATGCTGGGAAAGGCCGAAACGCTCATTGGCAGAAGCCGGTTGTATTACCAGAACATCTCCCCCGCGGAGAGGATATATCGGAAACGCGACGTCCCTCTTGAAGGGGACAATCCCATCCCCTGATGTCATCTGGGGCGCATAGACAAAGGAGTTTCCAGGCATGCGAATGGAAATGAAGTACAAACTGATCCTGTCCTTCCTCATGGTGATCGCTGTGGTGGTTTTTGTTCCATTCCTGTTTGATCTTTTAAACGTCAAAGGGGGATGGAGTCAGTTCGGCTCAACTTCGGCCGCCATCGCAGTCGGTCTTATCCTCGGGACTGCGGTGTCCACCGGTATTACCCGTGACCTGCGCGAGATGAGGGATGTGGCCATGAAGATCAGCAAGGGCGATCTCCTGCAGGATCTGTCCCCGCTGAAGAAAACTTTCGAGGATGAAACAACCGATCTCCGTGCAGCTCTCCGTGTCATGGTCCATCGGCTGTCCCTCATGGTCAAGGAGGTGACCGGTTCATCCATCGAGGTCCATGAATCGGCACAGACACTCTCGGCAACCGCGGAGGAGATGAATGCTTCCACCGAGGAGATAGCCGCGGCTATTGACGGCATCAGCAAGGGTGCGGAAACCCAGGCAAGCCAGGTGGAGAACATGGCGACAACCATCCGGCAGATGGCGTCCAGCCTCGAGGCCATGGCCGAAAAATCCAGTGAATCGGCCAGAATTTCCACGGAAGCAGGCTATACTGCTCAAGCGGGCAGCAAGCATACAGAAAGCGCCATCAACAAGCTTAAACAGGTGTTTGACACTGTTTCCCGCGCGGGCGGGACGGTCACCGGGTTCGGTGAGCGGAGCAAGGAGATTAACGAGATCGTCGATATCATCACCGGGGTCGCGCAACAGACGACCCTCCTGGCTCTGAACGCCACCATCGAAGCGGCAAGAGCCGGCGAGTCCGGCAGAGGATTCGCAGTTGTGGCGGAGGAGGTTCGCAAACTCGCGGAGAACACAGGACAGTTTGCTGAAAAGATCTCCGGTATCGTGGGAAGGCTTCAGAATGAAACAGAACAGGTTCTGCTGTCCATGAAGGATGTCGAAGGAGTCCTGGACGAAGGCCAGGAGATTGTCCAGACCATGGGCGGGGCTCTGGAGGATATCGTGAAGATCGTCATGGAAACCACGAGTGGCGCCCAGGAGATCTCGCAGATCACTGAATCCCAGAGCAGAACCGCGGCGGAACTGACCCGGGCCATGGACGAGATAGCGAAGGTGGCTGAGGATAATGCCGCTTCGACGGAGGAGGTTTCGGCGGCTACGGAAGAGCAGACAGCCTCCATGGAGGAACTCGCGGCGGCCGCACAGGATCTTACGGCGCTTTCGGATAAAATGAGCAAACTGTCCGAGGAGTTCAGTGCCTGATGGATCTTATCGGGGAAAAATATTCCGGCGGTTGGCGAGGCCGTAAGGGATGACTTCTGCCGAGGATGCTGTCCAGGAGGCCAACGGGGCAGAAAGCCCCAGGATTGAAGATGAGCGTGGCGCAATCCTCTTCAAGGTGGGCCACGAATATATGGCGCTCCCGCTTGAGGACATCGGGGAGATACATGAAATGGAGGAAATCTCCGTTCTCCCCCTTACACCCCCGTTCCTCGGGGGGGTAATAAATGTCCACGGCATCCTGGCCTCGGTTATAAACCTGGACGTTGTAATGAACGTCCACAAGAGCGGCGATGGACGATTCCTGATCCGGCTGATCCCTGAGCGCGGAGGGATAGCCCTCAGGGTGGATAATGCGTTTGGGATGGTCAGGTATTCTGTCCTCGAGGAGGTCGCGGTGGCCCAGGATTCAGCGTACGGAAAGGTCCATATTGTGGAGGGGGTATTTCGGAGTGGAGACAAACTCATATCGTTGATCAACCCGGATAAATTGTGTGCCTGGATCGACAAGGCATTGGCGAAAGGGGATGAGTGATGGCAATAAAGGTGATGATCGTCGATGATGCGATGTTCATGCGAAACATGATTGGGGACATCTTTCAGGGAAAGAAATTCGCCGATGAGGAATATGAGGTTGTTGCCGAAGCTGAGAACGGAATTGAAGCGGTGGAAAAATACAAGGAATTCCGGCCTGATGTTGTCACCATGGATATCGTCATGCCCGAGATGACGGGCATCGAAGCTCTGAAGGAGATCATCAAAATCGACGAGGATGCCAGGATCATCATGTGCAGTGCGTTGGGACAGGATAGCCTTGTCATGGAAGCTCTGGATTCCGGGGCCAAGGATTTCATCGTAAAACCGTTTCAGCCCGAGAAGGTTCTCGACGTGGTCGTCAGAATTCTTACGGAAGCCAGAGAGTTTCCCTCTTAAGAAATGTCTCGAAGTATCGAGGTGCCGAGGTTTGGGGTTTGAGGTGACCCAAAGGTCATTGCGAGGAACATCGAGGGCGCCGAGAGTGACGCGGCAATCCCGGGCAAAGTCGGGAAGGAATCTGAAACATGGATACTAGACCCTGGACCCTGAATTTTCAGGAGGACCGTTAGACAGCATGGATATGTCCAAATACAAGGACCTCTTTATCTCGGAGGCAAGGGAACACATCCAGGGCATCAACGACTGTATCCTGGTGTTGGAAAAGGATGTTGAAAATACCGAGAGCATTAACGAACTGTTTCGTCATGCCCACTCGGTAAAGGGGATGTCCGCTTCAATGGGGTATAGCGCCATTGCCGGTCTGAGCCATCGCCTTGAGGACATGATGGACATCTTTCGGCAGGGCAGCGCCCGGATCTCACCGCCCGTTGTTGATATTCTCTTTCAGGGCATTGACTTCCTCGATGGGATGGTAAAAGCCGTCGAGGATGATTCTTCGGCCGATGATCTCGATACAACCGGCTACCTGAACGATATCCAGAAAATTATTGACGCCCGTCTCCCGGAGGAGTCCGACAAAGGTCCTGAAAAGCTCTCCGAGCCTGTTCCGGCTGCAGAAGGGACATCTTCCGCTGAACCCGCGCCACAGGCCATGGAAGAGGAGCTCACCATCGTTTTCCGAATATCCGATACGAGCCCTGTCCCGGCGGTTCGAGCCTACCTGGCCATAAAGAGACTAGGTAAACTGGGGGAGATAGTTTCGGTTTCCCCATCGCTCGATGAGATTAAAGCGGGAGGTTATTCGGGCGAGGTATCCATGGTTGTAACCGGGACTGACAGGCCGGCCGTTGAGAAACTCCTGAAGAATTCCACGGAAATGGGGGAATTTACCGCCAGTTCCCTGAAATCGGGGAAAAAGCCCAAGCCCGCTCCAGCGGTCACTGAATCTGTTCCCCCTAAAACCAGATATAGCGCCCCGGCGCCGGCGGCATCCAAGTCTGTCAGGATAAACACTCAACTTCTCGACACATTCATTAACCTGGTGGGCGAACTCATTGTAACCAAAAGCAGGCTCAGGGAACTGTCAAAGGAATCCGGGTCCACCATGACCGACCAGGTGTTGACGAGACTGGATCATCTTGTCGGTACCCTTCATGGTGAGGTGATGAAGGTGCGTATGGATCCCATGGAGTCCGTGACCAAAAGGCTTCCCAGGGTGGTGAGGGATCTGGGGAGGAAAGAGGGCAAGGAGATCTCCCTTGTGATCGAGGGAGCCCAGATCGAGTTGGACAGGGCTATTTTGGAAGAGCTCGGTGATCCGCTGGTCCATATCCTGAGAAACGCGGTGGACCACGGTATCGAGGACGCCGGGGAACGAGAAAGAGCCGGGAAGCCCAAGGTGGGAAACATAACCATAAGCATCTCGCGTGAAAGGGATATGGTCTACGTTAATATAGTGGACGATGGCCGGGGTATGAACCTGAAAAAGATAAGCGCCAAGGCTATCCAGAAGGGGATCATCTCAGAGGAGCAGGCCAGGGTGATGAGCGAGGAGGACGCGATAATGCTTATCTGCCGGCCTGGTTTCTCTACGGCCGACAAAGTGACGGATGTGTCAGGCCGCGGCGTTGGAATGGATGTTGTCCAGGCTGTGGTTGAATCCCTCGGGGGTACCCTTGCCATTGAGAGCAACAGCGGAACAGGGAGCAGATTCACACTCAAGCTTCCCCTGACTGTCGCCATTGTAAAGATGCTTCTGATCCAGGCCCGGGAGCATATCTTTGCAATACCTATTACCAGGGTGGTCCGCACCACAAGGGTCGCAGGGGAGGATGTTAAGGAGAGCCAGGGCCGCTTTTATATTACTCTTGATGAAGATCTCGTCCCGCTCCACTTTCTCAGGAAGATGCTGTCCCTTCCCGGTCCTCCGGATGACAATGGACTCCTCACCGTGGTCGTGGTGGAGGTTACCAACAGGATGGTCGGGATTGCGGTGGACGGGGTGTCAGGACAGGCGGATATCGTCGTTAAACCGCTCTGTTACCCTCTTGAACGTCTTGTGGGATATTCCGGAATGACTGTTCTGGGCAGCGGGAAAATCGTTCCCGTCCTTGATCTCGGCAATCTTCTCTAGAGATGAGCGATAACATAGATAGCCTTTCCTCCCTTACCCGAAGGGAGATCAGCACAATCAGGGAAATATGTTCCATAGCCGTCGCTCAGGCAGCCGGCACCCTGTCAAAATTGATGGACATCGGCGTTACATTGTCGGTTCCTGATCTGCACGTCCTTCCCCCGGAAGAAATGTCATCCCTGTTTGGGGAGATGAATGTCTCCGCGGTGGGGGTGCTTATCCCTTTTCGTGGGGATATACAGGGGAATATGCTGCTGCTGTTTCCGGATGATGGGGCCGGAGAACTGAACAGGATCCTGTTCCCCCAAGGGGGTGTGGAGAACAGGGAACTGGTGGACTCGGCATTCAGGGAAATCGGCAATATCCTGTCGGGAGTGTTTCTGACGATCCTTTCCCGCCTCTCGGGGCAAATCATCCTCAACCTTCCCCCCATTATTGCCAGAGATATGGCGGGGGCGCTTCTGGACGCTATCCTGGCGGACATAGGGTCCACCTCAGACAGGATAATTGCCCTTTCATCGAGTATGGAGGACAGCTCCGAAAACCCCCTGGTGAAAGTGGTAATCATTCCGGATCCGGGGGGGCTGGATCTTTTTCTCAAGGCGGGAAAAAGGTTGGTGAAGTTGGATAGGTCCTCCCATGGAAGCGGTGAATGAAAAAAAACTCCCCCGGCCGGGGCGGGTTCGGGTGATGGTTTCGTTTGCCGTTGGTGTCTCCGAGTATGCTATCAAGCGCGACCCCGCAAGAATTATTACCTATGGTCTTGGTTCGTGCCTGGCAATTGCGCTTTACAGCAAAAACAACCGGATAGGGTCCATGGCCCATGTGATGCTCCCCGTGGCCTTTGATCGTGTTGATCCCCTCAAACCCGGGAAATACGCAGACACTGCCGTGTCGGCAATGCTCAGGGGAATGAAGGAGAAGGGGATTAGATCGCAGGACCTTGTGGCAAAGCTGGCCGGGGGAGCGGAGATGTTCCCAGGGAGTATCACCAGAAGGATCGGGGCCAGGAATGCCCTGTCCGCGCGAAAAACGCTCAGATTCTATGGTATAAAGATTCTGTCCGAGGATATCGGGGGGGACTATGGACGAAGCGTGGAGTTTTTTTTAGATTCGGGGGACCTGCAGGTAAGGACACTCAAGGGCGCTGTTATAAAAATATAGGTAAATGTATTTTTAACACGTTAACAAGAGGTGGCATCCATGGCTAAAGCGAGAATCATCAATGGGAAGGAGATTGCAGCCAGAGTTCTGGCAGAAGTAAAGGTGGAGGCTGACAGGTTCACCGCGTCCGCCGGGCGCCCCCCCGGCCTGGCGGTGGTCCTTGTGGGTGAGAACCCGGCATCGGCTGTCTACGTTCGCATGAAGGTCAAGGACTGCGGCATCTGCTGTATCAGGTCCTTTTCCCACCGTCTGCCGGAGCATGCCGCTACGGGAGAGGTTCTCGATCTGATAGACAGCCTCAACGGTGACAGTCAGGTGGACGGCCTTCTCGTTCAGCTCCCTCTTCCGGATGGCATGGATACCAATTCCGTCCTTGACAGGATCGATCCGGCCAAGGATGTGGACGGGTTTCATCCCGTTAACGTGGGCCGCATGGTCCGCGGCGATTCCGCGGTACTTAAATCCTGCACGCCGGCCGGGGTGATGCGAATGCTCGACGAGGCCGGGGTGGATCCTGCCGGCAAGCGGGCGGTAGTTATCGGCAGAAGCGACATCGTCGGAAAACCCATGGCGCTGCTCCTGCTTCACCGCCACGCGACCGTAACCATGTGTCACTCACGGACGCCGGATCTGGATGAGATAGCCAGGAAGGCGGATATCCTGGTGGCGGCGGTGGGAAGGCCCCTGATGGTAAAAAAGGACTGGATCAGGGAAGGGGCCGCCGTTATTGACGTCGGCATGAACCAGGTTCTCAGGGAGAATGCCCCGGAGATTCTCATGAAGGACCCGGGGCGGGTTAGGGACTTCGAAAAAAAGGGGTACACCCTGGTCGGTGACGTGTCGCCGGACGCTGTAGAGGCCGCCGGCTGGTATACCCCCGTTCCCGGGGGGGTCGGCCCCATGACCCGCGCTATGCTCATGGCGAACACCGTCCAGGCCGCCGGGTGGCGGTTGGGGCGTGGTTATTGAAGTATCGAGGTATGGAAGTACTCTGGACTCCAGCCCCCAGGAACTTTGGATGAGGACGTAATGAGCCGAAAAGAGCTTCTGGAACTGCTGAAGAAGGTTTCGTCCGGGGATATGGCCCCCGACTCGGCGTTAGATGCTCTCGTCGACTTTCCGTCGGCCTGTCTGGGCTATGCAACCATCGATACCCAGCGGCAGGTGCGCAGAGGTATTCCCGAAACGGTATACGGCGAGGGAAAAACACCGGATCAGATCGGGGGCATTGTGGAGAAAATGGTCGAATCCGGCTCTCCTGTTCTGGTGACGCGGATCTCGGGTGAGGCGGCGGAAAAGGTCCTGGCCAGATGGCCGGACGCCGTTCACGATGCCATGTCCAGAACTCTCATTTGCGGTTCCCTCCCCGGGCAGGATAGCTCCCCCATCATGGTCATTGCCGCGGGAACATCGGATCTTCCCGTAGCGGAGGAGGCCGCACGGACTGTATCCTTTCTCGGCAGGGGGGTGATCCGGGCCTACGATGTGGGTGTGTCCGGTCTCCATCGGCTGGCATCCTTCAGAAAAGAGATGGAAGAAGCGGGGGTGATCGTGGCTGTCGCGGGAATGGAAGGAGCCCTGCCGTCGGTGGTTGCCGGGCTTGTCTCGGTTCCCGTCATCGGGGTTCCCACCAGCATTGGATACGGTGCGTCCTTTGGCGGGATAACACCTCTGTTGACCATGCTTTCCTCCTGTGCCTGCGGCCTTACTGTGGTTAATATCGACAACGGGTATGGAGCCGCGGTGGCGGCCCATTTTATCCTCGGCGCCGGGGATTCGAGGTAGCGAGGGAGACGAGAGTGACGCGGCAATCCCGGGCAAAGCTGGAAAGGAATCCGGAACCTGATGAAAGACATGTCTGACGACAGGATCCTCTACATAGACCCGTTCAGCGGTATTTCCGGAGACATGTTCTTAGGTGGGCTCCTTTCATTGGGGCTGCCCTCCGGAGTCATGGAGGCTGCCGTCGAGGCCGTCATCCCGGGTGAGATCCGTTACGATATCAGTGACGTATTACGTGGCGGACTGGCCGGAAAACGGTGTGAAGTAATCATTGAGAGCGGCCCTGCCCGCCGATCCTTGGAGGAGATGATCACACTGGTTCGGGAGGCCCACCTTCCGGATGAGGTCAGGTCCCGAAGCGCAGGCGTGCTCGAATCACTTGGCAAGGCGGAAGGAAGCGCCCACGGTTCGGGGAAAGCCATCCACCTGCACGAGCTGGGCGGCCAGGATACCATCGCCGACGTTGTGGGAGTGATGGCCGGTGTTCATCACCTTGGGGTGAAAAGAATATTGTCGGGACCGGTAAATGTCGGATCCGGCTTTGTCGATACAGAGCACGGGACCATGCCGGTTCCCGCCCCCGCAACGGCCTGTCTCCTTGAAGGGGTCCCGGTCTTTTCCAGGGGCCCCTCGGTGGAGTTGACCACTCCCACGGGGGCGGCCCTCCTGCGTGAACTGGTGTCGGAGTACGGCTCCCTGCCGCCAATGTCCCTGGAGACAATAGCCACAGGCGCCGGTGGTCGGGACAATCCCGGCCTCCCCAACTTGCTGAGAATTTTTTCGGGTCGGCCAATGGGCACATCACACGGTTCCGGGAGCGTCATGATCGAGTGCGGCCTGGACGACGTCAGCCCCGAATACCTCGCACCCCTGACCGGTGAACTCCATGATGCAGGGGCCATGGAGGTACACGTAATCTCGGCATATACCAAGAAGGGCAGGGTAGGAGTTCTTCTCCGCGTCCTGGTCCCTTCCGAGGATAAAGAGAGGATGCTGGATGCCGTCCTGGAGCGGTCGGGAAGCGCGGGCCTGCGGTACTGGGACGTTGCCAGAAAGATTCTTCACAGAGAGGTGATCCGGGTTGACACGCCCCATGGCGAGGTGAGGATCAAGCGATGGCTCCTGCCCTCCGGCCGATGGCGGGCCAAACCGGAATTTGAGGACATTAATGCGATCTCCATCCGAACGGGAATCCCGCCGGAAGAGATGCGCGAAAGGGCCATGGCCCTTTACTATCTGGAGCATGGGAATGGACAGAAAAAAGATTGAAAGAGGGATGAGGCTTATTCTCGAGGGGATCGGAGAGGACCCGGAAAGGCCCGGCCTCCAGGGCACGCCCGGGCGGGTCGCCGACCTTTTCAGCGAGGTTTTCGCGGGAGTCGATGTCGATGCCATGCAGTTTCTGGTCCCGGTGGCGGGGGAAACCCACGACGAGATGGTCCTCGTGAAAGACATTTCCATGCACTCCATGTGTGAGCACCATCTGCTTCCCTTCATAGGCGTTGCTCATGTCGCCTACATACCGGAGGGAGGAAGGATCGTCGGCCTCTCGAAGATCGTAAGGGTCCTCGACACTTTTGCGCACCAGCCACAGGTCCAGGAACGCCTGACCACCCAGGTGGCCGAGGCTGTGATGAACGGCCTCCGGCCCAAGGGCGTCATGGTCGTCATCGAGGCCGAACATATGTGCATGTCAATGCGTGGGGTGAATAAACCCAACTCCCGCACCGTCACGTCCGCCGTTCGTGGTTCCTTCAGGAGGGATGAGAGAACCCGCAGCGAGACGCTTTCACTCATCTACGGCAGCCGAAGTCGGTAAGAGACGTTATATCACCACCCGCTCGTCACGCCGATGCCGCAACTCATAGAAGGCATCCGTCTTCGCCAAGGCTACGACGCGACAGGCATCGTCCACGGAGAAAACCCTTGAATCTCGGGTTAAAGAGAGGCCCGCTGCAATAAGCGCCGTCATTGCGAGGAGTCACACAAACAGTGTGGCGACGCGGCAATCCCGTAGCGACCATAGGGAGCCGTCGCGAACAAGTTTCTTTAACGAGGATTAATAATTGAAGATCAGTGAAATTCTGTCCAGGAATAGGCCCGCACTCTCTTTCGAGTTCTTTCCGCCCAGGAACCCTGAAAGCGAGCATGTGCTGGACGAAACGGTGGGGAAACTGAGGCGGTTTAACCCCGACTTCGTTTCGGTTACCTACGGCGCCGGGGGCAGCACCAGGGAAAAATCCCTCTACTGGACTACCGGCATCCGGGAGAAATACGGCCTGAATGTCATGATGCATCTGACGTGTATCGCTTCATCGCGCCGGGACATTCAGGATATCTGCCGCCGGTTGAGGATGGAGGGCATAAGCAACATTCTTGCCCTCCGGGGGGACCCTTCGCGGGATCTGCCCGATTACAGGATCCAGAAGGATTTCAGGTTTGCCTACGAGTTGGTCGAATACCTCCGTGAGACGGATGACTTTTCCATCGGGGTCGCGGGCTACCCCGAAGGGCACCTTGATGCTGTTTCCCTTGGGCGGGACATTGAAAACCTCAAGAGAAAGGTTGACGCCGGGGCGGATTTTATTATCACCCAGCTGTTTTTTGACAACCGCCATTTCTTCGATTTCATGGACCGTGTGGCCGCAGCTCACATCGAAATACCCGTTATCCCGGGGATAATGCCCATCACCAATGCCGGCCAGGTTCAGAGATTTACCGAGATGTGCGGCGCGACGGTGCCCGGGGAGATAAAGGGCAGGATAGATAACACGGAGGATGTCTTCCGGGTAGGGGTGGACTATGCCATAGAACAGTGCAAGGAGTTGCTTGACTTTGGCGTCCCGGGCCTGCATTTCTATACATTGAACCGCAACCGCGCGACGGAGGAGATCCTGGCCGGGATAGGGAAAGTCCTGGAGCGGGAATGACGGCGAGGAGGGAAAGATGAGAAAAGGTCTGATCCTGTTGTTTTCAGCGATGGTGCTGCTGGTCGGCGTCCCCGGCGTCCAGGCGATTAATGTGGGCGGTCCGGCTGGATTCCTGGACCAGGGAAAAACATCCATCTCCGGCTCAGTGGGCTACGCCGAGTTGGACATTGACGGTCACAAGGTCACGAGCAAATCCTTCATGGGCAAGGGGATGATCGGTCTTTCTCCCAAGGTGACACCCTATCTCAAACTCGGATTCGCGGATATGTCGGCAAATGACTACAGCTTTGACGGAAATCTTGGCTTTTCCTACGGGGGAGGGGTGGTTGTCAAGCTCTTTGCTCCGGAGCAGTCCGATTTTTCAATTAACCTGGATACCCAGCTGCTCTGGTCGAACAGTAGCGAGGGGGGGCAGAATTTCGATCTGTTCCAGCAGCAGCTTGCCCTTCTTGGCATTGTTAAATCAGGGGGGACGACAGGATTCGCCGGGTTCGCCGTCGAGTTCATGACCCTGGACGGCCCCCCGTCCGGTCTGAGCGAAAACGGCCAGGGTTTCCTGATCTTCGGTATGGACTACTTCATGGATTTCAACTTTTATTTCAGCATGGAGGCTCACCTCTTCGGGGAAGACGCCGTCTCGGTGGGGGTAGGGTACAGATTTTAGGGTCCAGAGTCCAGAGAGGGGAAAGCGGCCACGGGATCGCTTCGCAAGGTGTACAGCTCGCGATGACATCGTAACAGTTCCCGGAGCCTGGAACCCGGGACATGATCCAGGAACCGGCTTTACAGGAGGAAGTGCAATGAAATTTTTTCTGGACACCGCCAACCTTGACGACATCATCTCGGCCACGGAGATGGGGCTGATCGATGGAGTCACAACCAACCCTTCCCTCGTTGCAAGGGAGGGGAAGGAGTTTCTTCCCCTGGTCAGTGAGATCTGCCGTATTGTCCATGGGCCGGTATCCCTCGAGACGGTGAGTCCTGATGCGGATGGGATGATGAAGGAGGCCAGGGATCTCGCTTCCATCGGTGAGAATGTGGTCGTCAAGATTCCCATGACCCCTGAAGGGCTGAAGGCGGCCAGGCTTTGCGGCCGGGAGGGTATTCGGACCAATGTAACCCTTGTCTTCTCTCCGGTGCAGGCCCTGCTCGCCGCCAAGGCCGGCGCATCCTTCATCAGCCCTTTCGTCGGCAGAATAGACGACGTGGGCGGTTCAGGGATGGACGTTGTTGCCGAGATCATGCAGATCAAGGAAAATTACGGGTTTGAAAGTGAGATTATCGTTGCCAGTGTCCGCCATCCGGTCCACGTTCTCCAGTCGGCCCTCATGGGGGCCGATGTGGCCACCGTACCGTTCAAGGTCATCCTTCAGCTCTTCAAACATCCTCTGACGGACCTCGGGATAGAGAAGTTCCTCGCCGACTGGGATAAGGTCCCAAAAGTATGAGGCGTTTTCCGGCAATATTCCCCCTCTACCCCCGGGCGAGGGTCTGGTCGAGGGGATGGGAGTATGGGGGGAGGGGCTAGCTGATGGACGTTCCCGGCAACTGTTATTACACCAGTGATCACCTCTGGGTTCGTCCCGCCGGCAACCAGGCCGAAATCGGCGTGACGGATTTCTTCCAACAGGAGTTGGGGGATGTGGTCCATGTGGATCTGCCCGAGGCGGAGATCGAGATCGAGGTGACGTCCTCCTTCGGTGTTCTGGAGTCGGTCGATGCTGTTGTCGATCTGACAGCCCCCATCTCGGGGGAAACGCTGGAGGTTAACGCCGACCTGGCGGATAGCCCGGAGCTTATTAACGAAGATCCTTACGGGGAAGGATGGCTTCTCAAGGTCGAGATCTCAGAGCCCGGACAGGTGGAATCCCTTATGACCCCCGTGGAGTACAAGAGCTATATCGCTGATCTCGGCAGGAGGGATGAGTAGTGGAAAATACCGTTGTCAGGATGGTTGACGCCCGGGTTGAACAGTACGGTGAGGGGACCGTCATGGAGCGGAAAGTCGATGGGTCCTGGCAGCCTGTCTCCTGGAAGGATCTGTCGAAGGCCTACCGTGAGGTTGCGCGCGGCCTCGCTTGTCTGGGTTTCAAGAGGGGCGATCGCATAGCGATCCTCTCCGAAAATCGCCCTGAGTGGGCCTTTGCCGACCTCGGTATACTTGCCATGGGCGGGATTGACATCCCGTTCTACTGGACCCTCACACCCGCACAGCTCGAGTATATCCTCCTGGACTGCACGGCAGGAGCTATCTTCGTATCCAACCTTGAGTATCTGGATAAGATTCTCAAGATAAGGCTCGGACTCCCCGAGTTGAAGATGATCATCTGTTTCGATCCGGTGCCCGAGGACAGGCTTGCCCATGATGTTATCACCCTGGATGATCTGCTTGCCAGGGGCTGTGAAGCAATGCCCGAGATCTGGGAGTCCCTCGGCCGGTCCATCGCTGAGGGGGGCGCCCATGACCCGGCAACGATCATCTACACATCCGGGACCACAGGCGAGCCCAAAGGGGTCATGCTGACGCATGACAATTTCCTTTCCAACGTGAGGCAGGTCCTGGAAGTGATCAAGATCGGGGACACCGACACCTGCCTTTCCTTCCTTCCTCTGTCCCACGTGTTCGAAAGGCTGGCCTACTATCTGTTCCTGTACACAGGATGCAAGATCGTCTATGCCGAAAGTATAGATCAGTTGATCCCCAACATGGGGGAGGTCAAACCGACGATCCTGGTCAGCGTCCCCAGGGTCTACGAGAAAGCCTACGGTCGGATCCTCGACCGCGTGAGGGAAAGCTCTCTGATAAAGAGGCTGATCTTCGTCACCTCTTTGAGCGTCGGCCAGGAGGTCAGCCGGCGCCTGCAGGCGGGAAAGGAGCTCAGTGGCTGGCTCCGTTTCCAGCAGAAGTTCGCCGACCGGCTGGTCTTTTTCAAGCTCAGGCAGACCTTCGGCGGCCGGATTCGACTCATGATCTCGGGCGGCGCCCCGCTTTCCAAACGGATCGCGGAGTTTTTCCACGCTGCCGGGCTCATCATCCTGGAGGGCTACGGACTGACGGAAACATCCCCCGTCATATCAGCCAACGATCTGGAGAGGCTCAGGTTCGGTTCCGTGGGACACCCCCTCCCGGGGGTGGAGGTCCGCATTGCGGATGACGGGGAGATCCAGGTCAGGGGTCCCAACGTGATGAAGGGCTATTTCAACCGGCCGTCCGACACGGCTGAAGCCATCGACGGGGATGGGTGGTTTTCCACGGGAGACCTCGGGCACATCGACAACGATGGGTACCTGGTCATCACGGGCCGGAAGAAGAGCATCATTGTCACCGCCGGCGGAAAGAACATTGCTCCTTCCCTCGTCGAGAATGCCCTTTGCGCGGACAAGTTTATCAGCCAGGCCTTCGTCTACGGCGACCGGCGGAAGTATATCTCAGCGCTCATAGCGCCGGACTGGGAGAGGGTGGAGAACTACGCGAAGGAGCACAGGATAGAGTTTTCGTCGCGCCGCGAACTTTGTGACAATTCCCGAATCAGGGAGCTGCTGCAGGGGAGGATCGACTCTGCCCAGGTGGACCTGTCCCCGGTGGAGCAGATCAAACGGTTCAAGATCATGGAAAGGGAGTTTTCCCAGGATAAGGGCGAGGTGACCCCGACGCTGAAGCTGAGGCGCAAGCAGATCACCAGCCGATTCTGGAAGGACCTGGAATCGCTGTACGACGACTAGGCGGGGGACCAAGCACAGCCATTGCGAGCAGATCATATGCGAAGCAATCCCGGGGCGACCATCGAGAGCCGCAACGAAAATACTGATCTGACATGGATGAACTTGTATCTGTTGACAAACCAGGAATAAACCGATGTTATAGCAAAACTTCCAGGGGAGAGGTTCATTCAATAAAAACCGGGGGATGAAAGGAGCCGTTTCATGAAAAAGAGCCTTTTCGCATTACTGATCGTATCGGTGGCCGTCACTCTGGGCGTCGGCACCGCCTTCGCCGGCGCTTTCCGGGTTCCCCCGAGTCGGGCGCCAAGGCCATGGGTATGGCCAACGCCTTTGTCGGCCAGGCCGACGACCCCTCCGCAGTGCATCATAATGTCGCCGGCATAACCGGTCTGGAGGGAATTCAGATCATGGCAGGATTCACCAGGATTTCACCCAGATCAGAATACGAAGGTGTCGATGCCGTGGCGAAGGATTTTTATCCACCTTATTTCTTTTACACAAACCGGGTAAAGGAATCAGACTGGTGGGTGGGTTTCGGGATTAACACCCCCTTCGGGCTGGGGACGGACTGGAAATCCGACGCGGGTTTCAACGCGTTTTTTAGAACCACCGTAACTCCCTTGAACCCCGTAGATGTTATCAGGGAAACCACCATCGAGATGGCCAAGATTGCACCGGTGGCCGCTTACCGTGTAAACGACAAGTTTTCCATTGGATTTGGCCCCGAGTATTATCTTGTCAATAAAGTTGTCTACAAAGGCGGTTCTTCGGACGGCCTCGGCACCGGATGGAACTACTCCATGAAAGGCGATGGCCACGGTATCGGTTTCACACTGGGCGGTCTCTACCAGGCCAGCGACTCCCTTAGAGTGGGTCTTGCCTGGCACAGTGGAGTGACCGCGGAGCTCTCCGGTACAGCTTCCGCATTTCCCGACTCTTCGGGCGTACCCTATTCAGGTCCCGCCTCGGTGGATCTGAACCTTCCCGACACGCTGGCCCTGGGTATTTCATATCTTGTTAATGATTCATTCACTGTCAACCTGGACCTCGACCGGACCCAATGGTCCGATTACGACAAGCTGGAATTCAAGAACGCCGCCGGTGCGGTCTTCAGGACCGTCAACAAGAACTACGACGATGTGCTGGCGGTTCGGGTGGGTGGAAGTTACAGGGTGAACGAACTGTGGACAGTCAGGGCCGGTTTCCTCACCGAGCCGACCCCGGTCATAGATAAGACCTTTGACCCACGGCTTCCGGACGCCGACGCGACAGGTATTACCGTCGGTTTTGGGTATGACACCGGCGTGTGGGCCGTCAACGGCGCCTATATGGCCCTTTCCAAGGACGATCGCATTGTGGACAGCGATGAGCCCAGTGCTTTGCCCACCCTGTACGATGGCACTTACAAGAATTCAGTGGATCTTGTCAGCCTGGACCTTACCTATCGTTTCCAGTAACAAATATCGCATGAAGTGACAAAGGGCGGGGATTCCCCCGCCCTTTGTACATCTGTATGCCTTTGATTCGGTTTCGGGTTCCACGTTCCATGTTCCAAGAACCGCCTCAGTTACCACGTTTGATCTTTCTCTCTGGACTCTGGACTCTGGACTCTGGACTGAATTTCAATCTCTGGACTCTGGACTCTGGACTGTTTCAGAAACTCCCTGACTTCCTCATAGAGCACCCCCGGACGGATGATGCGAGGTGGATCGGCTGTCAGGTCCAGGACCGTGGACGGCTGTCCCCCCGGCGTATCGTCCCCGTCCACGACCATGTCCGTGCCCTCAAGTATTTTCGGGTCGACATCGGCGGCGGAACGAGGCGGGGCTTTTCCGGAGAGGTTGGCGGAAGTGGCGGTGAGCGCCCCACCGAATTGCCGGGCGAGGTCCAGGGCCACGGAGGGGCCGGGGACCCTTATTCCTATAGTTCCCGTTCCGGCCGTTATCTCCGGCGGCAGGTCCGAAATGGCCGGCAGAACCAGTGTCAGAGGCCCGGGCCAGAACCTTTCGGCAAGTGCTTCGAGGTCAAGGCCTGATTTACGGTATCGTTCAAGGAAGGCAATTGAGGTCAGACTCCGGACTATCTTCATCCCGCCGGCAATGAGCGGAACAGGTTTCCCCTCTTCGCGCCCTTTCAGGAGAAGAAGGCGGCGCACCGCCTCAGGATTGCGCGCGTCACAGGCGATGCCGTAGAACGTTTCCGTGGGAACGACGACAAGACCTCTCCGCCGCAGGATATGGAGCGCTTCCGGAAGGTTATTCCTCAAAGGCTTGGGCCATATCAAGGCGGTTTTTGGCAAGTTTCTGTGCGAGGCTGTCATCGGAAAGGGCAAGGATCGACACGGCCAGAAGGGCGGCGTTCTGCGCCCCGGTGCTTCCGATGGCCATGGTGGCCACGGGGATACCGGCGGGCATCTGGACGGTGGACAGGAGGGCGTCCATCCCCTGAAGGGGTGAGCAGGGTATGGGCACACCTATGACCGGTTTTATCGTATGAGAGGCCACCACCCCGGCGAGGTGGGCCGCTTTGCCGGCCCCGGCGATGAACACAGAGCACTCGGCTTCATCGGCCTCCTTTACCAGACGGCGGACCCTTTCCGGCGACCGGTGCGCTGAGGCGACTTCGATCCTGTGCGGAACTCCGAACTCAGTCAGGATCAGCGCCGCATTCGTCATCAGTTCGCGGTCTGAAGCGCTGCCCATCATTATTAGTACATCGAACTTTCCCATGAACTATTCTCCACTCTGGTCTCTGGACTAGCCTTTGGCCTCTGGACACTGGACTAGCCTTTGGACTCTGGACTTATTTATCCAGGTACTTGATTGCTTTAGCCCCAATGTCCCGGCGATATTGGGCGCCGTCCCAGGTAATGACCTCGCAGGCCCGGTAGGCCCTTTCGATGGCCTGCGGAATGTCGGCTCCCCTCGCGGTGACCCCCAGGACCCTCCCCCCGGCGGTGACTATCCGGCCGTCCTTCTCCGCTGTCCCGGCGTGAAAGACCTTGACATTATCCATGGCATCCGTCTTATCAATGCCGCTTATGACCTTACCCTTCTCGTAGGATCCGGGGTAGCCCCCTGAAGCCATGACAACGCAGATTGAGGCGTCGTCGTGCCAGTTCAAGGCGACCGAAGCGAGGCGTTCATCAATTACGGCCTCCATTACCTCAAGCAGGTCCCCGTCCATACGCATGAACAGTGGCTGGGCTTCGGGGTCGCCGAAACGGGCATTGAACTCCAGGACCTTCGCTATTCCGTCTTTAATCATCAGACCTGCGTAAAGCACGCCCTTGTAGGGCCGTCCCTCTGCCGCCATGGCCTGAACGGTGGGGATCATGACCTCATCCATTATCCGGTCAAAAAGCTCGGGTGTCACCACCGGAGCCGGGGAGTAGGCTCCCATGCCGCCGGTGTTGGGCCCCTTGTCCCCATCGAAGATCGGTTTGTGATCCTGGGATGTAGCCATGGGAAGGACGGTTTTGCCGTCGGAAAACGCCAGGAAGGAAGCCTCCTCACCGGTGAGGAACTCTTCTATGACGACCCTGTCCCCGGCGTCCCCGAACCTGCGCTCCTCCATGATGACCCTGACGGCCTCCCGGGCCTCCTCGATGGTCATGCATACGATGGCTCCCTTTCCGGCGGCCAGACCATCCGCCTTGACGACGATTGGAGCATCGACCTTCTTCAGGTAATCCAGTGCGGGATCCGCCTCGCTGAAGACCTCATAGGTTCCCGACGGGATCTTGTATTTTGCCAGGAGGTCCTTGGTAAAGACCTTGCTGCCCTCGATCTCCGCCGCGCCGCGGCTGGCCCCGAAAATCCTCAGCCCCTCACTTTCAAACGCGTCCACTATCCCAAGCGTGAGCGGAAGTTCAGGTCCGACGCAGGTCAGGCCGATCCCCTTCTTTTTGGCGAATTCAATGAGGGAGGGGATGTCGTCCACGGCCATGGGGACCGTCGTGGCTTCCCTGGCGATCCCGGCATTGCCCGGCGCGCAGTACACTCCCGTAACCCGGGGGCTCTGGTTGAGCTTCCACACCAGGCTGTGCTCTCTTCCCCCACCGCCAACCACTAAAACCTTCATTCTCACCTCCCGGAATATCTATTACATACAAACCGACACCCTGATACATCGAGGCGCTTACACCTTGGCGCCCCGGTTCTTTTTTCCCTCTGGACTCTGGACACTGGACTCTGGACTTCAGCCCCCATTAATGTCGGAAGTGCCGGATGCCCGTGAACACCATGGCAAGGTCATGCTCATTGGCGGCCTCGATGACCTCCCCATCCCTCATCGATCCCCCCGGCTGTATAATTGCCGTTACGCCGGCCGCAGCAGCAGCGTCTACCCCGTCCCTGAAGGGAAAGAAGGCGTCCGAAGCCAGAACGGATCCAGCGATGGGGAGGTTTGCCTTCATCACCCCGATCTTTGCCGAATCAACCCGACTCATCTGGCCGGCTCCCGCCGCCAAAAGCTGTCCGTCGATGGCGTATACGATGGCGTTGGATTTGACGTGCTTGGCCACAATCCATGCGAAACGAAGGCCGGCCATCTCCTCTTCAGTGGGCTTCCTCCCGGTTACGACCTTGAGGTTGTCCTCGTCCATGGTGACAAGGTCCCTGCTCTGGACCAGGAACCCCCCTCCAGCGCTGCGAACGAATGGGATGGAGGCATCGAAAACCGGCCTGTCCAGACCCGGCAACGCCAGGATTCGGAGGTTCTTCTTCGATTTGAAGATCTCCAGGGCGTCGGGTGTGAATCCAGGCGCGACTACCACCTCCTTGAATCCGTCGATGACCTCTCTTGCGGTGTCGGCGTCCACCTTTCGATTAAACCCGACAATCCCGCCAAATGCCGAGATGGGGTCCGTTTTCATGGCGTTAAGATAGGCTTCATGGATGTTTTCCGCGACAGCCACGCCGCAGGGGTTAGTATGCTTGATGACGGCGCAGGCGGGCTGCTGGAACTCCATGATCAGCTGGATGGTGGCATCCGTGTCCACGATGTTGTTGTAGGAAAGTTCTTTGCCCCAGAGCTGTCTGGCGTTGACCAGGAGCGGCTCGCTGGAGGAAGGCCCGGAATAAAACGCCGCTTGCTGATGGGGATTTTCACCGTAGCGCAGGTCCTGGATCTTGGAGCCGCCCAGGAGGATCGTATCCGGAAGCCCCGGGTTGTCCACCGTTTTTCCTTCTTCGTCCAACCCCGAAAGGAAGCGCGACACGGCGGAATCGTACAGGCACGTGTGGGAAAAGGCTTCCCTCGCCAGGGCCAGGCGCGTGGAGTAGGAGATGCCCAACTCTCCCGTGATTTCATCCAGAACAGCCTCGTAGCACTCCGGATTGACTATCACCGCCACGGAGGGGAAGTTTTTGGCCGCCGCACGGACCATGGCGGGTCCCCCGATGTCTATCATCTCCATTGCTTCTTCCAAGGTTGTCCCAGGCTTCTCAACGGTTTTGACGAAGGGGTAAAGGTTGACGACAACGAGGTCGAAGGATCCGATCCCATGCTCGGCCAGCTGGTCCATGTGTTTCGGCAGATCCTTCCTGGCCAGGATGCCGCCGTGGATTTTCGGGTTCAGGGTTTTGACACGGCCGTCCAGAATCTCGGGAAAACCTGTAACGTCGCTCACGGAAATAACCGGAATTCCAGCCTCCTTCAGGGCACTTGCGGTCCCCCCGGAGGAAACGATCTCGATGCCCTGATTTGCCATTGATCGGCAGAAGGGGACCACCCCTGTCTTGTCGTAGACGCTCACGAGGGCTCTTTTTACCTGAAGGGGGGGGATGCTCATGGTGATCTTTCTCCTTGTGTTGCAGGCTATGTGTCGGGTGGAAGTTTGATGACTTTGCAAAAAGTCATAAATGGATTTTTCAGGGCCCTGTCAAGTTGGGTCTTTCGGAAAAACAGTTTTACACGGGTAATGCGGAGGGGTCAAGTCAGCGCTTTGCAAAACATGCATGGGAGCATGGGCGAACAGGCACGATGCCACCGTGACACGTGACCAGATCCCTTTACCGGCGGATGAGGATGCGATCGCCGGGACTTAAAAAGTGGCCTATCCGGATGAAGAACACACCTTTATCACGGAGCCCTTTTTCAAGGCCGGGCAAGTTGCCCGGCGGCACGGAGATCAGCAGGCCTCCTGACGTCTGTGGGTCGTACAGAGGCAGGAGGTCATCTCGGGAAAGGGGCCCATATTCTATCATCCCCTCGATGTGCCCGATATTGTCGTAAGCACCGGCGGGCACCATCCCCATCCCGACCATTTCCGGAATTCCGTCCATAACCGGCACAGTCGCAAAGTCGATTTCGGCCCCGATTCCGGCGGCCACGCACATCTCCGACAGGTGTCCGAGGAGGCCGAACCCAGTCACGTCGGTCATTGCCGTGGCCCCGTTCTTTGCGGCAGCCGTGGAGGCGTCCTGGTTCAGGGTTTTCATCCAGCGGGTCGCCTCCTCGATCAGGGAGGTCGGGACCATCTCCCCTTTCAGCGCGGTGGAGGCGATACCCGTACCCAGAGGCTTCGTAAGGTAGATGTGGTCGCCAGGCTGGGCACCGGCGTTAGTTATGATTCTATCCCGGGGGACCGTTCCGGTTACCGCCATGCCGAATTTGATCTCCGGGTCCTCCAGTGTGTGCCCTCCCACCAGGGTACACCTTGCCTCCTCCAGGGCGGTCACCCCCCCCTGCAGGATCTCGGAAGCGGCCTCGGTGGCAAGGGTGCAGGGGTCGAAGGCGAGGAAACTCATCGCCGTCAGAGGAACCCCGCCCATGGCGAATATATCGGAAAGGGCGTTGACGGCAGCGATGTAGCCGAAATCGAAGAGGTCATCCACGACGGGAGTGATGACGTCCATGGTCTGGACAAGGGCAGTGTCGTCGTCGAGAAGATAAACCCCGGCGTCGTCGGACGTTTCCGTGCCGACCAGAAGCCGCGGATCCCCCGGTATGTTTTTCCGCAGGGGCGAAAGTAGTTCCTGAAGGTCACCCGGACCCAGTTTTGCGGCTCAACCGGCTGCCTTGACCATGCCGGTCAGTCTGTAGATGTCCTTTCTTTTTTTCATATCTTATGCGGCTTCGATAAGGGTTCATCTGCTGCGTTCTCGGCCTTGCATCTAAACCCTTCTCGTTAGCCTTAAATTCCGGTTCATCCTCGCAATGGCAGACATAAGCTCTCCGCGTCTCCGGGTCCCCGTGTCTGTTTTTCCTCTGGACTCTGGACACTGGACTCTGGACTGATTTACGCCCAGCCCCTATCCCTATGGCCGTATGACCGTAGACGCCTTTAGGAGCGCGGCCTGGATGTCGAACATGTTCGAAACCACACCCACTCCCAGTTTGTCTTTAAGAGAGAAAAAGTCAAGACAGGTCCCGCAGACGAGTATCTCGCAGCCCCGGTCGACAAGCGCCCTCAGCGAACCCAGGACGGGCGAGTCCTCTACGGCGAGGCGCACCCCGGAATTCATCATGAGGATCATGTCGGGGGCGGTATCCTGCTCCACCAGTGTGGAGATAAATCCTTCCATAAGTATGGCCCCCAGTTTGTCGTCTCCTCTGCCAAGACGATCACTGGTGATAAAAACGGCCGCGGAGGGTCGGGCCGCCCCGGACAGGGTTTGCTGGGGCGATGTAATAGTCAAACGAAAAGTGTTGCCTTCGAGGTTTTCCACCCTTACAGCGCCGCCCTTCCCCCGGGCGAAGCGCAGGACGTTTTCCCTGCCGGCCTTTGAGTCTACCTCGAGGGCAAATGTGGTTCCAGGGCCCATCTCTTCCATCTGTTTTTTCGTTTGAATCACTGGGCCGGGGCATGCGAGCCCGCGGCAGTCAATTGTCTTCATGGTCATATCCTGATCCTTCCTTGGCTGGAATGGCGTTTTGTGTTGAAAATATCTATTTCTATAATTTGTATTTTCAATAACTAACATGACAGGGACTTTTTTTCAATAAACCTCTCCAACCTGCGGAAAAATCCTTGTCATATCCCAAGATGTTGTGCTATTTTTTCGATGTGCACAAGATGGTGGGGGTCACTCCAGGGGTTCCTTCCCATAAACATTCAGATTTTTCAAGCACTTGCCGGAGAAAAATATGCCTGTTGAAAAACCGGAGAACGTCGAGGTTCCATCCAGGGGGTCTCAGGAATCCATGAAATTCGACCAGGATCCCGGATGTGTCGAATTGTCCGAAAATGCCAGGGTGGTTCTGGAGAAGCGTTACCTCAAGAGGGACGATCAGGGGAATGTTCTGGAGAACCCGGAGGACCTTTTCCACCGCGTTGCGGACAATATCGCTCAGGCCGGCGCTCGGTTTGGTGAGGACGCCGGGAAGATCGAGCAGACAGCCGAAACCTATTTTGATCTCATGGCCTCCCTCAGTTTTATTCCTAATTCTCCCACGCTGATGAATGCCGGGCGGGAACTCCAGCAGTTGTCCGCCTGTTTTGTCCTCCCCGTGGGCGACTCCATGGAGAGCATCTTTGACGCCGTAAAACACACGGCCATGATTCACAAGAGTGGCGGAGGAACCGGATTTTCCTTCAGCCGGCTGAGGCCGTCCAGGGACGTGGTTAAATCCACATCCGGGGTTTCATCAGGCCCTATCTCCTTCATGAAGGTCTTTAACCAGGCCACCGAGGTGATTAAACAGGGCGGGACCCGCCGGGGCGCAAACATGGGAATCCTTCGTGTGGATCATCCTGACGTGCTGCATTTCATCGCCTGCAAGGAACAGAGCGATCAGTTGAATAACTTCAACATCTCGGTGGGGTTGACCCAGGATTTCATGAAAGCGCTGGCGGAGGGTGGCGATTATCCCCTGCTTAACCCCCGGACGGGAGAGGAAGTCGGCCGCCTTGATGCCGGCGAGGTTTTCCGGAAGATTGTCGAAGGGGCACACCGAAACGGGGAGCCGGGGATTATCTTTATCGACCGGATAAACCGGGATAACCCCACGCCGGATCTGGGTGAAATAGAGAGCACGAATCCTTGCGTAGCGGCGGACTCATTTGTCATGACGACCAATGGACCGCGGCAGGTGGGTGACCTGCTCGGCGGCGGTTTCAAGGTCGTGGTCGACGGGAAGTCTTTCCCCACTACCCGCCGGGGCTTCTTTTCCACCGGGACTAAACCTGTGTTTCGCCTGACCACCAAGGAGGGATATCAGCTTCGGGTCACCGCTGATCATCCCATCCTCCGGGCAGTGTCCGTGGCACGTAAAAGCGTGGGCAGAGAATGGACTGAGGCTTCCCGCCTGGAGCCGGGCGACCGCATTTTTCTGCACGACCACAGGGATTTTACCGGCTGGGATGGAAAATACGGAAACGCTGAAGGGTACCTCATGGGTCTCTTGGTGGGCGCCGGCACGCTCAAACGGGACAAGGCAGTTATCTCAGTATGGCGCCGGGATAAGGCCATCAACGGTCTCTCGCCGTCATTCGGCGGACCGGCCGGCGTAATGGCCAAGGCCCTGGAGGCGGCTATCACCCTACCCCATCGTGTTGACTTCACCGGCTGGCATGAGGTGGTCGGCCGGGGAGAATATCGAATGAGCCTGGCTGCGGTACGCCATGTGGCTCTCGACCTCGGTATGCGGTCTGGAAGCAAGGCGATCACGCCTGAGCTGGAAAAGTGTTCTTCCCTCTTCTACGAGGGATTTTTGGCGGGCTTTTTCGATGCCGACGGTTCCGTGCAGGGAGACCAGAAGAAGGGTGTTAGCGTTCGTCTTTCCCAAAGTGACCTCCCAACCCTTGAAGCGGTTCAGCGCATGCTGCTGCGCCTGGGTATCGTCAGCGTCATTTATCGTGATCGGCGCCCGGCAGGAAGCACTATGCTGCCGGACGGGCGAGGCTCAAACCACCCATACCGGACGCGGGCACAGCACGAGCTTGTCATCAGTTGCGAAAACGTCAGCCTCTTTGAGGAAAAGATCGGGTTTAACGACAATGTCAAGAAGGCACGGCTCAGAACCCTTATCGGTTCCTACAAAAGACAGATGAATCGGGAACGTTTCCTGGCCACTGTCGACTCGGTCACCCGGGAGGGTGTGGAGGAGGTATACGACGTCCAGGTGCCCGGCGTGAACGCGTTTGATGCCAACGGGCTTTACGTCCACAATTGCGGCGAACAACCGCTGCTGCCGTACGAATCCTGCAATCTCGGTTCAATCAACCTTTCGAAGGTGCTGCGATACGAAGGATCCCGCATAGCAATAGATTACGACCTGCTCGGCGCCATCGTTCACCATTCGGTACGGTTCCTCGATAACGTGATCGAGATGAACAAGTATCCCCTTGAGCAGATCGAGGAGATGACCAAAGCCAACAGGAAGATCGGCCTGGGCATCATGGGATGGGCCGACATGCTCTTCCGCCTCGGGATTCCATACGACTCCGAGGAGGCGGTTGTCCTGGCGGAGAGAATTATGGATTTTATTCGCCAGAAGGCCGTGGAGACCTCCCAGGCCCTCGCGGATGAGAGAGGTCCGTTCCCCGCCTTTAATGGGAGTGTCCACGATGTCCCGGGTCGCCCCCCCATGCGGAACGCCACGGTTACCACAATTGCCCCAACGGGGACCATCAGTATTATCGCCAATACGACCAGCGGTATCGAGCCCCTGTTTGCCATCTGTTATCACCGCAACGTCCTGGACAATCAGCGGCTCGTTGAAGTCCACCCCTATTTCAAGGAGTTGGCTCAGCGCGAGGGTTTTTACAGTGACGGCCTCATGGAGAAGATCGCCGAGGAGGGCTCCATCCAGCACATTGCCGGTATACCGGATTGGGTGAAAAGGGTGTTCGTAACATCCCACGACATCAGCCCGGAATGGCATGTCAGGATGCAGGCCGCCTTCCAGAAATCCACCGACAACGCTGTTTCAAAGACGGTCAACTTTTCTAATGACGCCGCCTTGAAGGATATTGAGGAGGTGTATCTCCTCGCCTACGAACTGGGCTGCAAGGGAGTGACGGTATACCGCGACGGCAGCAGGGACGAACAGGTCCTGTCTTTCGGGAAGGATAAAAAGCAGGTCTCCAGGGCGCAGCATGAAGAGCAGGTCCTCCCTGCCCCAAGGCCTCGCCCTGCGGTGACAGGAGGCATGACCATCAAGATGAAGACCGGGTGCGGGAACCTGTACGTGACCGTGAACGAGGATGAAAAGGGGCTTTGCGAGGTGTTCACACAGATGGGGAAGGCCGGTGGGTGCGCCGCATCCCAGTCCGAGTCGGTGAGCCGCATGGTTTCGCTGGCCCTGCGTTCCGGAGTGGAGGCCGATGCCATCGTCAAGCAGCTTTCCGGAATCAGGTGCCCGTCACCCCTGTGGCAGAACGGCGAGATGATTCTGTCCTGTTCAGACGCCTTGGCCAAGGCTTTAAGACAGTACAGGGATCTGCGGGAGGCGGCCGGGCCTGAGACGGTAAAGGTGGTGGATCTGCCGGTGCCCGGCCGGAAAACGCGCAGGGGAGATGCAGACAACCTGCAGGCTGCGCTGGGAAGCCAGTGCCCCGACTGCGGCGGCTCCCTTGATTTCGCGGAGGGATGCGCCACCTGCCACGGCTGCGGTTTCTCCAAGTGCAGCTAAAGCGGAACTAATTTTTTCACCACCCTCCCCCGGCCCCTCCCCTCAAGGGAGGGGTGTAAAAGCAGGAGCCGTCCTCGTCCTTCAGACTGCGCTGTAACTGACTTGAAACTCCTTTTCACCACACCCTAAATCCTGGTTGACATTTCCTCCCGGGGGAGTTATGCATCCCTCTGTTTGTGGAGAAAAACGCATTATTGATGACTTCGCAAAAAGTCATCAATGCGCCCTTTAATGGGCGCCCAAATCGATGACTTGCAACGCGAGTCGTTGATTTGTGAGGAAAGTGAAAATGACACTTTTCGCTTTCTGTCGGGCAAAAAGCCACGAATGGACTTTTTGCGACCCTATCATTATTGACGAAGACGAAAAGGAGGTGAACACCTTGGCCTACGTTATCTCTAATGAGTGTACCGCATGTGGAAGCTGTGTGGATGAATGTCCCGTTGAGGCGATCAGTGAGGGTGATATCTACGTCATCGATCCTGAGCTTTGTACCGACTGCGGTGCCTGCGAGGCCGTATGTCCCGTTGAGGCCATCAGCCCCGGCGACTGAGTTAGAATTCGGCAAATAAAAAAGGCGGCCCAATTACAGGTCGCCTTTTTTATTATGGCCGGCGAACCGCCGACCTCAAATCTCATCAACCAGAGCCGGCGCTGATACCGCAGCCGCAGGAGAGCATATCCGTTCCGGACAGTTTTTTCCCCTTCTCCAGAGAACCGGAACATGACGGACAGGAGATGGACACCTTTTCCTCATCTTCGTGAAGGATCTGGGCATATTCAATCCCACAGGCGGGACATTTCAGTTCAAAAATCGCGTAACTCATCATATCCTCCAAAGAATGCCTTATGCGTGCTTCTCGACGATGCGCTTGATCTCGCCAGGGTTGGCGCCGATGACCTGTTCAACAACCTTACCCTCCTTAAACAGCATGAGAGTGGGGATGCTTCGAATTCCGTATTTATTTGGCGTTTTGGCGTTCTCATCTACGTTAATTTTCCCCACCTTTACTCTGGTCCCATAGTTGTCGGCAATCTCTTCGACAACGGGGGCAACCATGCGGCAGGGGGCGCACCAGACGGCCCAGAAATCCACCAGAACGGGCTTGCCCGATTGGAGAACCTCCTCCTCAAAGTTGGAGTCGGTAAACTCCTTGACGTTTTTGCTCTCAGACATCATAACCTCCTTAAATCCATGATTTGATTGTAACCACGTAAAAATTCCGCTCAGGTTTTTAATATTAACCTCCAAAGGAACCGCTGTCAATGGTACATCTGAATATTAGAATAAAATTATATATCTTTTCGATCGGGAGCGGTTAACGTGGGGAATTTGCCCCCCCTGCCACGGGAGAGGCGAAGGACCATACGTTCCTTAGCTTCCAGAAAAATCCGCAGGAGAAAAGGGCTTTGCCTTGTCGAGGGGCAAAGAGCCATTGAGGAAGCGGCAAGGTCGGGACATCTGGAATATCTGGTAGCGGAGGACCCGGCCGTTCTCGCAGGCCTGGAGGTAGGGCAGGCAGGGGGCATGGACCAGATTCCTGTTTTCTTGGCGGATGGAGCCCTTTTCGAAGATGTATCCGACGTTGTGCATCACAGGAACCTACTGGGGGTAGCAAGGCTTCCGGCGGAACCGGAGATTTCACCACTCCTGCAAATGGACGGCCGAGCCGTCCTTCTATTCCTGGATGGGGTTCAGGATCCGGGAAACGTTGGGGCCTTGATAAGGTCGGCCTGGGTGTTGGGTGGGGCGGGAATCCTTGTTGGAAGAGGGACGGCTGATCCTTTTGGTCACAAGGCCGTCCGTGCTTCGGCAGGGGGAATCTTTCATCTGCCGGTATTCATGGAGGTCGGGCGGGAGGACCTGATATCCCTTTCGGGCGCTGGGTTCCGGGTTTACCTGGCCAAAGCCCGTGAGCGGTCCTTCGGCCAGGTGGATTTCGCCCCCAGATCCATTCTGGCGGTTGGAAACGAGGGGAGCGGTCTTTCACCCTGGATGGTGGAATTGGGAACCCCGGTCTCGGTACCGCTTTGTACCGAGGCCGATTCCCTCAATGTTGTCGTTGCCGGCTCCATCCTCCTGTGGGCGATGCTGTCTGGGCCCTGAGGCCCATCGATTCGAGGTTTGAAAGTATCTAAGTATCGAAGTAACAGCGGAAATTTGTAAAAACGGAAATTTCCTCCCGGGAAGTTAGAAGATCTTTTCATTAACGCTTCGACACCTCGATACTTCGACCCCTCGATACGGTTTCATCAAACCTCAAACAGGCCTTTAACGATCCCGGCCAGGGCCGCGGCGGTCCTGTTGACGAGTTCTTCTCCTTTTTGGGCGGTGGCAGCTGCGGGGTTTCCCCACACCCCGCCGGGCCAGAACCTTTCCGGGTCCGGGAGGATCCTGAAGCTCGGAAAGGATGGATACTCCTCAGGGGAAGTGCCGCGGACCTTATCACCATGCAGGTGCAGCATCCTGGAAGTCTCAATTTCTCCAGCATGCCCATCCCCCGGGGTTTCAAGGAGGTCTCCCGCAGTTTCACGCAGCAGGTCCAGATCGCTGACCACGGCCAGTTTGAGCATCGGATCAGTTTGAATGCTGTTTTCGGCCGCTTCCCTGAGAGCGGCCATGTGGATTCTTCCGGCGTGGCCTGAGTACAGGATAATGGCGGGAAACCCCTGCCTGGTGAAGGATTGGATCAGGTCACGGGCCATTGATCGCAGGGTGTCGCCGCTGACGGTGATTGTGCCGGGATGATTCCGTGTGCTGCTGCACAGGCCGAAGTGGACCGGAGGGGCCACAACGGCCCTGGTTATAATGGCGGCCCGTGCGGCTACGCCATAGGCCTGCAGTGTGTCGGTGGCCAGTGGCAGATGGCTTCCGTGCTGTTCCACCGAACCGAACGGGATGATAACGGGTGTCCCGGCAGCCCTTTCCCGCTCGACATCATCCTTTGTCATCCACATCATCTCCATGCGGGCATTGTATCATGACCCGGCAGCTCTTATCCAGAAGCCGATACGGGCCCTTGACGGGCCTCTGCGAAATATGTATGGGAATATCGAGGTCCAGCAGGCTGGAAGCTGTAGGCTTTAGGCAAAGGATAAAGGCGATGACAGACGACGGATACAGCTTGCGATGACTTTGCGGTACGTTGGACCTGAACCCTGGAACATGGAACATGGAACCTGAAACTCTAAAAAAAAGGCTGTGGGAGGCCGAAGGCATCCTTTTCGATCTGGACAATACCCTGTACCCCAGGGAAAGGGGCGTTTTTGACCTGATCAACGAGAGGATAAGCCTGTTTGTCTCGGATCTGACGGGTAAATGTCTGGACGATGTGCGGTTAATGCGGAAGGATTATGTCGGACGATATGGCACGACACTGGGGGGGCTGATGAGGCATTTCGATGTTCCACCCGAAGAATTCCTGGATTTCGTCCACGATGTCCCCGTGGAGGGAATGCTGGGGCCGAACGGTGATCTCAGGGAGTTTATCTCCCGCATTACCCTGCCCAAGGTGATCTTTACCAACGCCACCGCCCTGCACGCCGAGAGGGTCCTCGCGGCTATGAACATGAGGGGAGTGTTCGATGGGATCTGCGACCTGAGGAAAACAGGATACCTCGGCAAACCTCACCCAGAGGCATACCGGGCCGCGGCCGGGGAAGCCGGCTCCACCATGGGACGAACCATCCTGGTGGATGACCTGGAGGCCAACGTGCGCGGAGCTTCGAGTGTGGGGATGGTCGCAATCAAGGTGGGCGGACCGCACGGGGATTGTGCCGACCTCCGCGTGTCCCATGTTCGGGACCTGGAAGATACGTTCCGGGGGGCGCCGTGGTTGATAACTTTGTAAAAAGGCATCAACTCACCCCTGCCCCTCACCCCTGCCCTCTCCCCCCTGCCCTCTCCCCCCGGGGGAGAGGGGGATAGTACGCAGCCCTCTCATGAGAGGATGGGGCGTTGAATAGACCCCCCTCCCTTGAGGGAGGGGATTAAGGGGAGGGTGGAACCATTTTACGGAGGAATTGACATGAGGTTCAGATTACCGTTCCATTCTGCATTGCCGCTGAAAGGCAGAGTCGTCTTCTCTTTCTTCCTGGCCTTATCCCTGTCATCCATTTTCATCCCCGGCGCTGTGGCTTTCGTGGACCGCAGCGAGATCGTCTCCAGGACACTTCCCAACGGTCTCCAGGTACTGGTCCGGGAGGATCCCGGCCAGACGGTGGCGGAACTGCAGGTGTGGGTGAGAGCGGGCAGCAGGGACGACCCGAAGGGCAAGGAAGGCATCGCCCACCTTTTCGAGCATATGCTCTTCAAGGGGACCGCCACGCGGAAGGTCGGCGAGATTGCCGCCACAGTGGAGGCCGCGGGGGGTGATATCAACGCATACACATCCATGGACCATACTGTCTACCATATCACCATAGCATCCACTTATTTCGAGACGGCGATGGATGTCCTTTCCGATGCCGTTCAGCATTCCTCATTCGACAAGGGCGAACTCAAAAAGGAAAAACTCGTGGTCATCGAGGAGATTCACAGGGGTGAGGATAGCTCCTCCAGGGTCTTTTCAGAGGAGCTGTTTAAAACAGCCTTTCCGAAACATCCATACGGACGGAAGGTAATCGGCACCCCGGAATCGGTAAAGAGTATCTCCCGGGGAGACATGCTGGCCTTTTTCAAACACTGGTATGTCCCCGGAAACATGAAGCTCGTTGTCGTGGGCAACGTCAAGGCCGACGATGTTTTCCGTTCGGCCGCGGACCATTTCAACGCCGGCAGCGGCAAAATCCCGATGCGCAGGAAATTTGCCCAACTGCCCCAGACCCGGCGCAGGATTTTTCACATACAGCGGGACACCGACCCCGCAAGGGTTGCCCTGGCCTTTCATATAGGAGCGTTGAAAGATCCTGAGGAACCGGTGTACGACCTGCTCGCAGCCGTGCTCTCCCAGGGTGAAAGCTCACGCTTGCCCATGAACCTCCGGGACAAGGGGATCGTAAACTCTGCATGGGCCTACGCGTACACTCCAATGGATCCGGGTCTTTTTATCCTGGGGGCCACCGCGGACCAGGAGAGGATCGGTGACGCTCTTTCCGGCCTGGTGGAACAGATCTCCCTCCTGCGGGATAAATTGGTGTCTTCCGAGGAGTTGGACCGGGCCCGCAACCAGATCCTGAACGATAAAATTTTTGAGCGTGAGAGGGTTGAAGGACAGGCCCGAGAGATCGGATACATGTCCCTGACCCTGAATGATCCCAACTTCGACGATACCTACCGGTCCCGCATACAGGCCGTTGACGCGGCTGATCTGAGGGCGGCCGCGCGGCGGATCTTCTCAGGACAGGGGGCAACCATCGGGTTTCTTTCCCGGGATCTCGCCACCCAGCCGACCCATGCGGAGGTCAGGGACCTGCTCAACGTAAAACTTGCTCCGGTCTCCCATGTAAAACCGGACAGGGGTACGCCGACGGTCTACCGGAGCCGCCTGCCCAACGGGATTACCCTTCTCGTACGGGAGGACCACCGCCTGCCCCTGGTGGCCGTGCGGGTGGGAGTCCTGGGGGGAGTACGTTTCGAGACCAGGAATACCCAAGGGGCTTTCAACCTCATCGCTCATCTGCTTACGAGGGGTACCGGGCAGATGTCGGCGGCCGGACTGGCCCTTAAACTGGATGGTATGTCCGCTTCTCTGGGCGGGTTTTCCGGGCGAAACAGTTTCGGGGTGACCGGGGAGTTTCTCAGCCGGGATATAGCGGAGGGGCTTAACCTGACGGAACAGGTCCTTACGGATGCCACATTGCCTGCCCACGAGCTTGACCTGACCCGGGAAAGGGTGATCAGCGCCATAAAGGCCCGAAAGGACAATATGGACGCCTTTGCGATGGACCTGCTGCGGGGAGCCCTGTTCAAGGAGCATCCTTACAGGTTTTCCACCCTGGGTACTGTAAAGAGCGTACGCTCCCTGACCAGGGATGACCTGGTCAAGATCTACCGGAGGGAAATCAGGCCGGAGGGTATGGTCCTGTCTCTTACTGGGGATATCAGGGTGGAGAATGCCTACCGCCTTGCCGTGAAGGCCTTCGGCGGGCTGTCGGGCGGCAAATATGACCCCGGGCCCCTGCCGATGGAGGTTCCCGGCGGCGGGAAAAATATTGTCAGGGAGACAAGGAAGGACAAGGCGCAGACCCACCTGATGCTCGGTTATCTCGGGCCGACCCTCTATTCGAAGGATCTGGATAGTCTGGAGGTGCTCAATGCCGTTCTTACGGGGCAGGGGGGCAGGCTCTTTACCGAGCTGAGGGACCGGCGGTCCCTGGCCTACAGCGTATTTTCCTTCGTTGCGCCCGGCATCGATCCGGGTTTTATTGCTTTCGGCATCGGGGTCAGCCCCACGAGGGAGAAGGAGGCCCTGGACGGAATTGTTGAGCAGATCCGGCTCGTCCGGGATCAGCCTGTCAGCCTGGAGGAAATGAAGCGGGCCAAGACCTGGCTTATCGGCAGCAAAATGATCGGGCTGCAGGACTTGAGCTCCAGAAACGATGAAGTGTTTTTCCCTGTCCTGTATAACGAGGATCTGGGGAGAGCGTTGCGGTATGCCGAGAGGATCCGCTCCGTGACCCCTGCCCAGGTGCAGGAGGCAGCCCGCCGATATCTGGATCCTGAGAAATACACCCTCGCGGTGGTGGCAGGGAGGGCGAAGTAGTACAAGCGTGGGTGCATGGGAGCGTGGGAGAACAGACTGAACACCCTCCCCCAGCCCCTCCCCTCAAGGGAGGGGGGTTGAAGCGGAACACGTTGATCCCGTATTCTTCCTCCCCCTTGAGGGGGGAGGACAGAGGTGGGGGTGAAAAGATTTCCCCGTAACCTATCCGGAATGCCTGCGTATTATTGTACAGGTGTTCGTGTTGACACTCCCCTGACCGCTGTGATATTACGACCGGGTTGGAAAGAGGTTTGAGGGAACCACCTGGATTTCAAATAAGGAGGAAAACAGATGCGTAGAAAGATGTTGGTTTTTGCCTTGGCCTTTATCGTGGCCGCTGCTTTTTCGGTCCCCCTGCTTTTCGCGGGCACCGCGCCCACCCAGATCGTGATTGACCATGTGGCTAAAAAGAAACCGGGCGTTCCGTTTGACCATGCGGAGCATGCCGGCACGATCGATTGCCAGAAGTGTCACCACAAAGACGTGAAAGGCGCCGAAAAGGACTGTTTTGATTGCCATGGCGTGGATCCGAAGGCCAATAATTTCGATAAGTTCAGCACCAACCCGTTCCACATTCTCTGCAGAGGATGTCATAGCGAAATGAAACAAGAGACCCCGCCCAAACAGACCGGGCCCACCAGGTGTAGCGGCTGCCACAAGAAGGGCTGATCCCGGGATCATTGCACAACCAGGCTTACTTACGGGGGGCGGCGGGTGCCGCCCCCCATTATATGCCAACCTCAATATAATGAAGGCCAAGTGACCTCGGAAAATCGGAATAAAGTGAAATCTACGGAAAATACCGGAAAACCTTCAGCCAAAAGCACCAAAAAATCATTCCTCAAAGGAGTCTACGACTCACTCGCCTCGGTGACCCTCGCCATCTTTCTTCTCATCATCCTGGCGATGACGTCCATCGTGGGAACCGTTGTCCTTCAGAACGGCAGCCCGGAACAGTACCTGAATGAGTACGGGTCCGGAACATATAGGCTGTTCCAGGCCCTCGCCCTGGACGACATGTACCGGTCATGGTGGTTTCTGACCCTTCTGGCTCTCCTTCTGATCAACATCACACTGTGTTCCATAAAGAGATTCCCCCGGGCGTGGCGTCTGATGACCCGGTCTCCCTCAGTCCTGGACGATGTTCTTTTCAGGCGCATGAGGTTCCGCGGATCGGTGCGCCGGGGTGTTTCGCCTGAAGAGACCGAAGAGAGGGTACGGGACCTCCTGGCCGATCGTTTCGGCAAGTTCAGGGAAGACCGCAGCGAGGAGGCCGTCACCTTCTTTGTGGATCGGGGCTGGTACGGCCGCATGGGGGCCTACGTGGTCCATCTGAGCATTCTGATGCTGGCCGTTGGCGCCGTTTACGGCGGTGCGGTTGGATTCAAGGGGTTCGTGTCAATCGCTGAGGGCCAGACCATTAACAGGGTCCCCCTTCGCGGCAGGAACGCGGTCATCAAACTTCCATTTGACATCCGTTGTGACGACTTTCAGGTGATATACTATCCCGGCACTCAGCAGCCGAAGGATTATTTCAGCGATCTGGTGGTCATCCGGGATGGCAAAGAGGTAATGAAAAAGAGGATCGAGGTCAACCACCCCCTGATCGTCGATGGAATCTACTTCTATCAGTCAAGCTACGGCGTTGACCGGAGTTCTACCGTAACCCTGGACGTCCTTGACCCCTCAGGCAAGGTGGCGGCACCTTCCGTCACCGTTGCCGCGGGGCAGCCCTTCAATGTTATTGGCGATTCAGCCACCTATGGGATACAACAGATAATGCCGTCCTATATCGGAGGCCGTCCCGCCGTTCGAATGAGCAGGATCGCGTCAGGCGCCAGGCAGGATTTTTTCGTCTCCATGGCAGCAGCCGACAGGGACAAACTGCGGGGGGGGCCGGTCTATTTCCGGATAAGGGATGCAAATATCCGGGAATTCACGGGTCTTCAGGTTGCGTGGGATCCAGGTGTTCCTCTGGTATGGATCGCATGCTTCGTCATGATTGGCGGCCTGTATGTCGCCTTCTTCGTTCCCCACAGGAGGGTGTGGCTCAGGATCGAGCTTGATCCTGATAATACAGCTGTTCTCATGGCCGGTTCCACCAACAGAAACCTCGCAAGTTTTGAAAAGGAATTCAACGGTGCGCTGACGGCCTTAAAACAGGTATTAAAGAAGGACCCTGGGAAGGAATAGGAGATAAAATAATGAGCAGCTCCACCCTGTTCGGAATAGCCACTTTCGCCTACCTGTTTGCCACCTTTTTCTACGTCGGTTATCTTGCATTCAGGGGCCGGGTCGTGGGAAATGTGGCCACGGGAATGGTCTGGCTGGGTGTCGTTACTCAGGCCGCAGCCATGATCATACGGTGGGTCGAGTCCTACCGCATGGGCATTGGCCATGCGCCTCTATCCAACATGTACGAATCCCTCGGGTTCTTCGGGTGGTGCGTCATGATCGCCTATCTGGTGGTGGAATACCGGTTCAAGCAGAAAGCGGTGGGGGCGTTTGTCTCCCCCCTTGCCTTCGTCATCCTTGCGGCTAACGCACTGCTGTTTCCCGACCAGATTCAGCCCCTGGTGCCGGCGCTTCAGAGCAACTGGCTTATCGCCCATGTGGTCACGTCTTTTGTCGCCTACGGATCATTCGCCGTTTCATTCGGCGTGTCTATAATGTACCTGGTCAAGAACAGAGCGGAAAGGATGGGCGGGGAAGGCTCTCTGGTATCCCTCTTTCCTGAATCAAAGATGCTCGATGAGGTCAACTACAAGTCCGTTGCTGTCGGTTTTCCGCTCCTTTCCCTGGGGATCATTACCGGAGCAGCGTGGGCCAATTATGCGTGGGGAACCTATTGGAGCTGGGATCCCAAGGAGACATGGTCTCTCATCACCTGGTTCATCTACGCGGCCTATCTCCATGCCCGTCTTACGCGAGGTTGGCAGGGCCGGCGGGCTGCGATACTCTCCATTGTCGGATTTTCGGCGGTGATCTTCACCTACTTCGGCGTCAATTTTCTCCTGTCTGGCCTGCACAGCTACGCGTAAAAAGAAAGTCCAGAGTCCAGAGTCCAGTGTTGCCAAGTCATCGCGAGCTTTCAACTGTGCGACGCGATCCCGTGTGGGACCGTAGGGCGCCGCAACGAACCCGCAGCTTCCGTCTTCGTTTCCTGAACTTCGCCGCGACAGGCCACCCGAGATTGCCGCGCTCCTTTCAGTCGCTCGCAATGACAGGCACACTCATCGCGTCCCCGTGTCGCCGCCTGTCCCGAGCCTCGTCGAGGGGCGTCCGTTTTTCCTTTGGACTCTGGACTATGCTTCTCCCACGCACCCGTGCCCCCTCGTTCCTCAGGGACGTTGTGCAGCCCCGCACACCCTTTTTGTTGACATGGATTGTCGAACTTAATAAGATGTTGCGTGATTTCAAGCACATTGTGAAAAATATTATTGGAGCCGTTTAATTTGTTTAGGCATGGGAGGGATAAAATGAGGCGACTGGCGGCAGTATCAATCTTTGCGGTCTTCTTGTCCTTGGGGCTGGTTCTGGCTAGTGGGAATACGGCTTACGCTGATAGCTGTGTCACGGCCAAATGCCACTCCGGCATGGGGAAGGCCAAATTCGTTCATGGCCCGGTGGCAGTAGGGCAGTGCACTATCTGCCATACCGCAGGGAAATCCGGGCATCCCACCCATTCCAAAAAAAGCGACTTCAAGTTCCCGGCCGAGGGAAAGGCCCTTTGCTACCTGTGCCATGAAACCAAGGAGACAGGGAAGGTCGTTCATGGCCCCATCAAGAAAGGTGAGTGCATCGCCTGTCATGATCCGCATCAGTCCAATTCCGAGAAACAGCTGAAGAAGAAGACCATGAGTGCGCTGTGCTTCTCCTGCCACGAGAACAATAAGACCGACAAGAAGTTTGTGCATGGGCCGGTTGCCGCCGGGGATTGCAATATCTGCCACAATCCTCACTCGTCCGATTACAAAAACCTGCTGGAGTTACAGGGCTCGGACCTGTGTTTCCTGTGCCACCTGGACAGAAAAGCGCAGTTTGAACTCAAATACAAGCACAAGCCGGCCGCCGAGGATTGTTCCAACTGCCACGATCCTCACTCCACCGATTTTCGGTACCAGTTGAAAGCCGAAGGCCAGGACCTGTGTTTCAGGTGCCACAAGGACATGGAAAAATATATTAGGGACTCCACGGTCAAACACGGCGCCTTGAAAGAGAAAAAGTGTACGGTCTGTCACACGCCCCACGCCTCGGATTATCCAAGGCAGCTTAAAGCTTCCGCCAAGCAGATCTGCTATACCTGTCATAAGGAGATGGGCAAAAAGGTGAGGGAAGCCAAGTACGTCCACGGCCCGGTTCGGCAGAACGACTGTTATGCCTGTCACAATCCTCATGGGTCTGATTTTACCAAGATTCTCAAGAAACCGTTCCCAGCCGAGTTCTATCTGCCCTATAGCACCAAAAGTTACGCATTGTGTTTTGACTGTCACAACAAAGATATCGCCCTTGATCGCTTCACCACCACCCTGACCGGTTTCAGAAATGGCGACAAGAACCTCCATTTTGTCCATGTCAACCGGGAAAAAGGGCGATCATGCAAGGCCTGCCACGAGGTGCACGCCGGAGATCAGCCGAAACATATCCGAAGGGAGGTCCCTTTCGGAAAGATGTGGATGCTGCCTATAAAGTATACACAGACCAAGAATGGCGGTTCATGCGAGGTTGGTTGTCATAAACCGAAGGGATATGACAGGATCAACCCGGTAGTCAACTGAGGCGACTCCGGTTAGGGGGGGGGACGATGAGAAGCAGAATGTCCGGGTATGTGGCCCGCATGACCGTTGTGCTCGCCCTGGCGGTTTTCTTCCTTTCACCACCGGCGGTATGCTCCGCATTTCGAAACCTGAAAGATGGGGAAATACCGCCCGATTTTACGCTGAAGGACCTGTCGGGTGTGGAGCATTCCCTTTCCGCCGAGAAGGGTAAAGTGGTCGTCCTGTGTTTCGTCAAGGGCGTCCAGGACCGGTCCATCAGAGCGTTGAACGGGCTGACCAATATCTATGCGAGCCTGAAAGATAAAGGGCTTTCCGTTTTCGCTATATCCGAAAATGATGAGAGCATTGAGGATCTTCAGTCCCTGAAGGAAAAGCTGGCCCTGAAGTTTCCGGTGCTACTTGACAAGGATAGAGAGATCTACGGAAAGTACGGGCTGTTCATATTTCCCTCCACGGCCATCATCGATCAGGAAGGCCGCTTCGTTTTTGAATATTCCTCCTACGGAAGCGACTTCGAACAGGCACTGATGGATAAGAGCAAGGTGCTTCTGGGCGTGATCAGCGAGGAGGAGCTGGCCCGGTCCGAGATGAAGCACGAGATTCAGGAGCTTACCCCTGAGGCCAAGGAGGCCCAGCGGGAAATGCAGACGGCCCGTATTCTTATCAGCAGGGGGATGGGAAGCAAGGCCCTCCCCAAGCTTTTGAAGGCCCTGAAGCTCGACTCATCCCTGGTTGACGCGAGGTTGATGGCAGGCCGATTATACATCGAGGCGGAGAATTTCGGGGAGGCCAAGGCCCAGTTCGAGAAGGCGCTTGAATCGGACCCCGGATCCCATGACGCCAGGATTGGATTGGGAACGGTTTTGCTGGCCGCAGGTGATCTTGATGCGGCAGAGGCTCAACTGCAGAAGGCCGCAGCCCTCAATCCCGACCCGGCCCTGGCGTTGTACAGGCTTGGCCAGGTGTACGAGAAAAAGGGTGAGATTCGGAAGGCTATGACCACCTATCGTGATGCCATCCACAGGCAGCTGAAAATGGAAGGAAAAACGAAATAATACAGGGGAGACAACATGGGAAAATTCGTGGGTGGGACGCTGTTGGCTGTTCTGCTTGTGTTTTCTTTTTCGATTGCGACTGTTTATTCTTCCGGGTCCAGGTTTCACCTTCTGACGCCTGCCGAGGAGGTGTTCCTGAAGAGCGGTAAAGTCCTTATTATCGCCAAGGTCGAGGGATATCATGAAGGAAAGACGGTGGAGATCTTCGATAATGGAAAGACAATCGGGTTTGCGCCCATAAAGAAAGAGATCTTCGTTAACAGTTTAAACCTGGCGAAAGGAAGACATGAACTGACGCTGGCTGCCCCCGGCATTGAACGGTTGAAGCTGAAGATATTCATTGGAAAACAGGAGGGATACAGGTATCACATTGAAACGGATGTTTCTTCCTGTGACACTTGCCATCCCGGCGCGGCAAAGGGGGATTATTCCATCGCCGGGAATGACGAGGCCCTCTGCAGCGATTGTCACGATCCCATTAAAAAAGGTAAATTTGTCCACGGACCGGTGGCGGCAGGGTCCTGCACCTCCTGTCACGACCCGCATGGATCCCGCAACAAATACTTTCTCAGGGCAACCGGCAAGGAACTGTGCCTGAGCTGCCATGACCAGAACCTGAGCCAAAAACATATCGAAGAGCGCAGGAACGCGGTGTGCACCAAGTGTCACGATCCCCACAGTTCGGACAGGAAGTACCATCTGCTTTAATGCTGTGACTGTGAGCAGCAGGGAAAATCACAGTCCAGAGTCCAGTGTCCAGAGGAGAAAAAACAGGTGCAGCGACAAGCGCCTGTCATTGCGAGCATAAAGTGAGGCATATTCCTAATTCTTCCTCCCTTCCTGATGGACCCTATCCTCATTCTTCCTCTCCCCTGGGGGGGGAGGACAGAGGTGGGGGTGAGGGAGGTATCTTTTTCCATGGAAACCGGGGTTCTGGAAGAGGTTGTTCGGGAATTTATCCCCTCCATCCCTGTTAGAAAGGATTAAGTTTTTCCCCCTGGTGAGGTGTGCGAATGTTGAGTAGAGTTCTGCGCGGAAATCTTTCGCGATCAGTTGTAGTTTCGATCCTTCTTGGATTTTTTCTGCTTTCGGTGTCCGGGGCGGCGGCCGCCTTCAGAAACCTTAAGGCCGGTGACCAGGCGCTTCCCATCGCGGCGGAGGACCTGGAAGGAAATACACATAACCTTTCGGATTACGGGGATTCTTCGGCTATTCTCCTTTTCTTCTGGGCCACCTGGAGCGGGCATTCCTTAAAGGAGATGGACGATCTGGCAAAACTGGACCGAAAGTATGGGGAAAAAGGCCTGAAGATCCTGGCGGTTAACGTTGAAAACCAACGCCTGGATGCCGGTGATATGGCCAGGATAAAGAAGGTGATCCGGGAAAAAGAGATCTCCTTTACCGTTCTTGTGGATAAGGGGCTCAAGAACTTCAACGAGTGGGGTGTTATCGCCACCCCTACCACTGCGGTCATCAACCGCGATGGGACAGTGGTTTTTGACCTGTCCGGTTACCCCACCGCGGGCTACCTGGACCTTGATACTGCCGTCCGTAAGGAGTTGGGCCTGTACCATGAGAAGAAGGAGACCGCCGCCAAAGCGCCGGGGTACATGCCGAATCGACAGGCGATGCTGCATTTCGGCATGGGAAAGAGTTTGATGGCGAGGGGGCTTTCCTCCAAGGCTATCCCGGAATTTCAGCAGGCGGCCGAGGAGGATACCCACTTTCCCGACCCTCCAATCTACCTCGCGTATTCCGACATTCGGGAGGGGAATACCGATGCAGCACGGACTTTTCTTCGGAAAGCCTACCATCTTGATCCTGAACGGGCTGAGACCCGTCTCCTTCTGGCCCACCTGCTCCTGAAGGAAAACAGGCTTGACGACAGTATTGAACTCCTGGCGGGCCGGGTCGCGGATCTCATGGCGGATTCCACAGTATCCGCCGGCCCGGCTGAATCCATTGCGGGGTCTTCACAGGAATCACAGGCAGTCCCAAAGCCCCTGGTTGACCTGGACGAGGCGTTGATCCTGGAGGATGCGGGGAAAATAAACGAGGCCGTCGCGATGTTGTCGCCACTCGTTGTGGACAGACTGAAACAGTTGGGGTTTTCCCTGGAGGTAAAAAAGAAGCTCGAACCCATGGAGAGGATGAAACTCATGATGCAAAAACGGGGCACCCAATGAACAGAGCGCCGATGGGCAGAGTAAAGGACATGCTGAAAATCATTCTGTTGGCCGCGGGAGGAGTTGCCCTTTTTGTGGGCATCTCGCAAGGGCAGTGGGCGGAAACTATGTTCAACGCAACCCTGCTCTGACTGTCGTGTATCGGGGTCGGGTGACCCCGCCGAACGAATGAGCAAGATTCAGGCATGTTTCTAAAATCACTGGCATTTAAGGTCAATCTCTTCATCGCGGTAATCCTGGCGGTGGCCCTGGGGACCTCCTCCTTCCTCATCAAGAAAAACCTGACCCACCAGGCCATCGAGGAGGCCATGACCAAGGCCACCATCCTGACGGCTTCCGTCATGAACTCCATCGTTGTGGAGATGAGCGGTTTTTGCCAGAAGGACGTTCAGAAGATCGTCAGCACCGTGGGCGTTGTTCCAGGGATCAGGACGGTGAGAATCTTCGACGAAGATGGCATCATAACCTACTCCGCTGAGCCCAGTGAGGTCGGAAAGACTGTGGATGTCCTGGACTACTCGGTATACAAGAGCGACGAGAGGGGCAGGCCCTTCAGGTCCGAGGGGACGGAGCAGAGGGCTTTCTGCAGTATTGAGCCCATCGAAAACTCCCTGGAGTGCCACCGCTGCCATGGGGAGGAGAAGGAACTGCTGGGTATTCTCGACGTGTGCGTCTCCATGCAGGATACGGAGGAGCGCATCGCCAGAAATAGCAAGTTTCTCTTTGCCACCACCCTCACCACGGTTATCCTGGTGGTCGTCGCCATAAGCATCAGCCTGTGGCTTCTGGTTAATATCCCCGTCAACAGGCTCGTTCGCACCATGGCCAGAGTGCGGAAGGGCGACCTTACCGCCCGCGTTTCCCTGAGAAGGAATGATGAGTTGGGACACCTGGCCGACAGCTTCAACTCCATGATCAGCCGGCTGGACAGCTCCGACAGGGAGCTGAAGCAATTCCATGCCGAACAGCTCAAGAGGGCCGACCGTCTGGCTACCATTGGCGAACTGGCCGCCGGCATCGCCCACGAGATCAAAAACCCCTTGGCCGGAATCGCCGGCGCGACCCAGGTCCTCGCCGGTGAGTTCGGGGAGGATGATCCCCGTTACCCCGTTACCCAGGAGATCCTCAAGCTCATCGAGCGCCTGGATTCAACAATCAGGGATCTGCTGGATTTCGCCAGGCCTTCAGTGCCGAAAATCGTGCCCACCGACATAGCGGATCTGGTGCATAAGACCCTCTTCCTCATCGAAGGGATGCCCGAGATAAAGAATTATGGAATCGACGTCAGTCTTGATATGGACCCCTCAATGCCCATGGTCCCCCTTGATCCGGACCTTATCCGGCAGGTCTTTCTCAATATGGCGGTGAACGCCATTCAGGCGATGCCGGACGGCGGCGTACTCACAATCGCCGGGTGTCCATCGGCCGACCCCGAACTGGGTGAGGTTCACCCCGTTGAGGATTACGTCGTCATCTCCTTTACCGACACGGGAGCGGGAATAGATAGTGATAAAATAAAGAGCATCTTCGCTCCATTCTTCACCACCAAGGTCCACGGCACCGGGCTGGGGCTCCCCATCACCCTGCGCCTGGTCGAGCAGCACCATGGTCGTATCACCGTGGACAGCGAGGTGGGAAAGGGCTCAGTGTTCCGGGTGTATCTGCCTAAATCAGAATCACCGGCTGATAATTCGGATTCGACGTAACGAATGACGCCGCTCCCGTCATCGCGAGGAGTCACGCTAAAGCGTGACGAACGGGTGGTAAAACAACGTGCCGTTTAGCGGAGAGCGGCTTATTAACCAAGAGCCAAAAGGTTGTCTCCGCACACTCAGTGGTGAAGAAAATGGCTAAAGGCAGAATACTCGTAATAGACGATGAATACCTTATCCGCTGGTCCCTCCAGCAGAACCTCGTGGAGCACGGGTACGAGGTATTGATGGCGGCCTCGGCCGAGGAGGGCCTCGCCGTCATGGAGATGGAGGATCCGGACCTGGTGCTCCTGGACATCCAGCTCCCCGGCATGAGCGGCATGGACCTGCTCCGGGGCATCAGGGAAAACAGGCCCGAATGTGCCGTCGTCATGATCACGGCCACATCCGACCTGTCCGTGGCGGTCCGGGCCATGAAGGACGGGGCCTTCGATTATCTGCCGAAGCCCTTCAACCTCGACGAGGTCCGGATAACCGTGGACAAGGCACTCGAGACCCTGCGCCTGAAGGACGAGGTTACCCGATATCGCGAGAAGGAAAACAGACGGTACGGTTTTAACAATATCATCCATCGCAGCCGGGAGATGGAGGAGGTTCTCGACGTCGGGCGCAAAATTGCCCTGTCGGACGCAACCACCGTCCTCATTACCGGCGAAAGCGGGACAGGAAAGGACCTTCTGGCCCAGGCCATCCACTACGAGAGCAGGCGAGGGGACATGCCGTTCATGCCGGTGAACTGCACCGCCCTGCCCAGGGAGCTTCTGGAAAGCGAGCTCATGGGCCACGAGAAGGGAGCGTTCACGGATGCCAAGAGCCTGAAGAAGGGACAGTTCGAGCTGTCGGACGGCGGGACCCTCTTTTTAGACGAGATCGGCGACATGCCCATGGCGCTCCAGGCCAAGATCCTGAGGTTTCTCGAGAACTGGACATTCAAGCGTGTGGGCGGAACCAGGGATATCACCGTTGACGTCCGGGTCATCGCGGCCACCAACAAGGACCTGGAGGGAAAGATCCGGGAGCAGACTTTCCGTGAGGACCTGTACTACCGGCTTAACGTCATTCCCATAAATATTCCCCCTCTGCGGGAACGGCCCGATGACGTCGCGCCTTTGGCGGAGCACTTCCTCGCCCAGTTCAACCGCGACCTGGGAAAGGACGTCAGGGAGGTCACCGGAGCGGCGATAAAAGCCATGGAGGCCTACAACTGGCCGGGAAACGTCAGGGAGCTCAAGAACGTTATCGAGCGGGCCATGATCCTCTCGGCGAAGACGGCCATCGGGGTCGAGGACCTGTCCCTGAGCAGGTCCGTTCCCGCCCATCCGTCCTCGGTGATCGAGGGAAAGACCCTTAACCTCGACGAAACGGAAAAGGTACTCATCGAATGTGCGCTGGAGCGATCAGGGGAGAACCAGTCAAAGGCCGCCCGGCTACTCGGCATCAGCCGGGATACGCTGCGCTACCGGATGAAGAAGCATGAGTTGTTGTGAACAGGCAGGTGTCGAAGTATCGAGGTAACGAAGTTTCGAGGTAACAAGCCCAAAGCCCAACGTGGAAGATCAGACACAGGGAAGAAAAGGAAGTCATTGCGAGCATAAAATGAGGCATATTCCCAATTCTTCCTCCCTTCCTGATGGAACCTATCCTCATTCTTCCTCTCCCCTAGGGGGAGAGGATTGAGGTGAGGGGGAAAGTGTTTTGAGGGGGGAGTATCTTTTCCATGGACACCAGGGCTCTGAAAGAGGTTGTTCGGGAATTTATCCCCTTTATCCCTGTTAGAAAGATTTTAAAGTTTTCTCCGTGCTTCTGTGGTAAAAAGTGCGGTGACAATTTAAATTAAGATCAAGGCAGACAGAAATGGGGCATTTGCCCCAAAACTCTGGGCACAATGCCCCATTAATCGGGAAACCTGAAAAAGCCTATGAAACCCTGTTTTTTCGAATCCATAACCATCTGTAAATAAAGGGAAACCTCGTTTCGCAAGCCGCCGTGCCCTGCCGCTTTGTGGTATGGAACTTGCGTAACAAGCCCGCAGAAGGAGATACTATGAACAGAATATCACAAAGTCGAAGGATGAAATCCAAACTACCACCTGCTGTTGTTTCCTTCGTCGTCGTGATCGCCGTGGCGATCCTGTCGGCGCCCGCTTTCGCCGCCCTTCCGGCCCCCACGTGGCTCCCCGGCCAGCCCATGCTTGCGGGGACCCAGGTCATCGCCATGTGGCTGCCGGTACCGGGCGCCGTGAAGTATATCCTTTATATCGATGGGAAGAAAATAATGGAATCACCCGCCAACCAGTACATCGGGACAGCGCCGGCAGCTGGGGGGGAGCATAAATTCCAGATTTCAGCGATTGACGGCGCCGGGAAGCAGAGCCCTTTATCCCAGGCGGGGATCATCAAAATTGTCATGATTGAACCTCCCACCGAGCTCGTTTCCAGGCATTATCCCGATGAAAAATCGGTTTCCCTGAGGTGGAGTCCTTCATCCGGCGCAGCCATTTACAACCTGTACCGCGGCGACACCGAGAAGGGGCCTTTTGACCTCATAGTTTCCCTGCGGGATATAGCCTATAAGGACAGCGGCCTCAAGTACGATCATGATTATTTTTATGCCGTCACGGCCAAAGACATCAACGGTAAGGAGAGTTCAAAAACGGCTGTGGAAAAAGTGCGGCTCGCCAAACCTGTAGCGGCAAAAGACACCAGGCCCGTTCTCAATCTTGACCTGCACATCGCTCGAACCCGGCAGGGCGAGACTATCGATTTTATCGGTGATTATGCCATTACGCCTGTTTCCGTAACAAAGCGAGGGCCGGATGGGGCTTCGTGGATCGTAACCGAGAAGGCCTGGTTCTTTCAGTTGAGCGACGGCCTTGGGGTAAATGAGGCCATTCATATGGCCAGGCCCACCGAACTTCGGCCAAATATTCCCTTCCAGGTCGGGGATTTCACCTTTTCTTCAGATGGCGACACAATCTATTACACGATCCCCGGTGGAGGGTTCATCGTGGCGGCAAAGCGCAGTGACGGGTCCGTTATCTGGGCGAAGCAGTGCCGCTACCCCAGCGAGGATGAGGAGCCGGAGATCTACAAGAACAGGCCGAAAGGCACCTTCGATAATCCCATACCCATGCTCACGGCCGTAACCCTCCTGGAGGATGGGACCCTTTACGTTGGCGAGGAAAAATCCCCTCTCCGGTTCCTGGTCGATTCAGCCAACGGAGAGCTTCTCGGATGGCAGGAATCGTTCACTATCAAGGGAAATCGGATAGCCGGCAATCCGGCCTGGCAATTTCTGGGGATGCCGGATGGCACCGTGCTGGTTATCGAGCCCATCGGCCGGCGCATCCTCAGGATCAACCCGGAGACGGGCGAGATTGTGAATATTATCGGCGCCGTCCGGGCGGGTTACCTTGGCGGTTTTCTGGGGATCCGAGGGGCCTATCTCCTGGATAGCCCCAACTGGCTCATCGTTGGTGACCCCGCCTATGGGACAGTCCAGGTTTTTGACCTGGCAACCACCAGTTATCTATTCCACATCGGGGATGAGACCGGGAAACCAGATCCCACTGATCCTTCCAGAGCCTCATACAAGTGGTCCTACCCGGCTTTTCCCATCGTTTACAACGGCGGGAAGAATATCCTCATCTACAACGGGCTGGACAAGAGTTTCGTGTCCTACCAGATACTTGACGATTTTGTTTCCGTTGGCGCCCCGGTGGTAGAGGAAGTAAAGAAACGGTTGGCCGAGAGGAAGGCAGCGGAGAAACAATAACGTCGGCGGAAAATTTCCGCCGTCCATGAATTTGCGAAAACCAATGGGGATTTTTTCCCTGGGTCTGAAAGGAGGTGGTTCGAAAACCGAGGAAAACCACCTAAGGTATTTGACTGGAGCCTTAAACCGGAGCGTAAGCTCCGACCCGCTGTTCCAGGGGCGGATATCGCTTCCTGGGCCTTCTGGCATTCTGGATGGCGGGGAAGAAAAGGAGGGACGAAAGATGAAGAAGATCCTGATCTTTACACTAGGCCTTATGGTCCTGATGTCGGGACTGGCCTACATGCCGGGGGCTGCCCGGGCGGGGATCGAGGGCACAGCCCACGACCCGGCAGTGGCGGGTTTTACAAGCATTGCCAAAACAGGCAAGTGCGGCGCCTGTCACATCCCCCACGGCGCCCAGGGCAAACGACTGTGGCCTGTAACGGTTACATCCCAATCAATGTTCACTGGCGAGGTAGCCGTTCTTTGCGCTTATTGCCACGACTCGGCCGGAGGTGCCGGTCTGTCTGCTGCCTACTCCGATAGCTTTGTCTTCGGGTTAAACAGCCACGGTGTGATGATGAGCACATCCACAGCGCCCTACGGACAGGTTGCCAATAGCTTTCCCTACGCGGGTTCCCTCAACGACGGTCATATTGAATGCACCTCGTGTCATAATGTTCACGATGACACCAACCGTCCTTTCCTGCGTTCCGATATCGATACGCTGTGTTCGGTATGTCATGGCCACAGGATGTGGGCCGCGGGTATAGCGAAGGACGGGTCTGCC